>JBBSEO010000071.1:0-9748 GCA_038239645.1 Chthoniobacterales bacterium
GCGCATGGGCAAACTCGAAGCGATCGCGCAGGTCGATCCGCGCCACCCGCGCCTCCCCGCGAGCCCGATTGTCCTCGCGCAATTCAGCGGAGAGTTGGGCGTTTTCGAAACGAACAATCGGCAAACGAGCGTGATTAAGAAATTCGAAGCGACCATCGCGCAGCCGAAAACGTTTCACCTGAGCGGAGGGAAAGGAAGACGAGGTCACTCGGCGCGGGGCGCTGACGATCTTGACCGCCTTCGCGGTCGATGGCGATCCGCTAACTGTTATCTGCCTGGGGACAGCTGGCACAGCCGGCGGGTTGAGGCTGGTGCGCGAAGGACTTGGCCAGCGCCACCGCCCCGAACTGTCCTGTGGCCAGGTCACGACCGGTTGGTGCAAAACGATTTCGGTGATCACAAGTGGCGGTCGGAAAACGGAGGGCCAGCGAACCCGAAGATGAAGACTCTTGGCCACGAGGAAAGGCATATCCGTCCCCTCGGTCCCGAGGATGATTCCGGACAAAGAGAGGCCGCCCCAGGGCGTGACGCTGATTCTTCCCACGCGCAACGGCATTCCCAGACGCTGGCTGAGTTCCTGCTTGAGACGATTTTGTGTCCCTTGCGATTGCACATAAAGATTTGCGGCCACGAGCGCGACCGCGAATAACGCGACGAGCGCAACGATTGTTCCAAAAATCCATTGCCGCAGGCGAGGCATCGACAAACTGTACGCAGTGCCGCGCCGCAGAAAAGCTTTCGTGCAGGATACGCTGATCATTCTCAACCCAGCCGCGCGGGGTGAGCGTGCTCGGCGCTTTCAGGCTCAGATCGAAGAACTCACGCGCGGGGCGACCTTGTGTGCGACGTCACGCGAAGGCGAAGCGGAGGTCATGGCGCGGCACGCGGCGGCAGAAGGTTACACGCGCGTGGTGGCGGCCGGCGGCGACGGCACAATTAACGAAGTCGTAAATGGTCTCGCCGGGACACCGGCCGCGCTTGGTCTCCTCCCGATGGGAACGATGAACGTCTTCGCTACGGAACTGGGATTGCCCGCGGGAAATCTACCGGCTTGCTGGGACATCATTCGCGCCGGTCACGCGCGATCGATCGATTTGCCGAAGGCTAATGAAAAACATTTCGTTCAACTCGCAGGCATCGGTCTCGATGCGCAGGCGGTGAAAGAGACGAGCGTCACTTCCAAAAAAAACTTTGGTCCTCTCAGCTACCTCATTTCCGCCGCGCAAATCGCGTCGCGTCCTTCGCCTCATCTCACCGTCACGGCAGATGATCGTCCGGCATTGGAAGGCTCCTTCGTCCTGGTGGGAAATGGCCGGCTTTACGGCGGACGGTTTCCGTTCTTCAAGCGTGCTCAAATTGATGACGGTCTGCTCGATGTCCTCGTCTTCAAACGCGTGAGTTATCTCGAGATCATTCGCTACTTGCAGGATGTGATCTTCAGTCCAGCGATCAATCGTCCCGACGTGGAATATTTCCAGACCCGAAATCTGCACGTCGAAGCCGAGGAAGAAGTGCCAGTCGAAGTCGATGGGGAACTAATTGGAAATTGTCCGGTTGAGTTCAGTGTTCGGGCCTTTGGTCTGCGGGTGCTGACGCCCGGCTGAGTCCGCCTCCCGACGAAACACCCATCGACAGAAAATGTCGAGTGCGGTAGGATTTTTTGATGCGCCTTTCATGGCGAAAAGAATCGGTTCAGACGCATCATTGGACGCCGCCCCAGCGCGCCGTCCTCATCTCGCTCATCGGCCTCCAGGTGGTGGCCTACGCGGTCCAATTGGCCCTCTCATTCTGGGACCGGAATTTCGTCGTCGACTATCTCGGCCTCAGCGCGCGGGGAATTGATCATGCCTATTCCTGGCAATTTTTCACCGCCCCGCTTCTGCACAGCAGCTTCTGGCAATTCCTCGCCAGCACCTTGTTCCTTGGTCTGATCGGGCGGGACGTAGAGGCCATCATCGGTCAGCGGAAATTTCTTTTCCTTTATTTCTTCGGCGCGTCGCTGGGCGAATTCGGCCACCTCTTTTTCATGCCGGCCGAGACAGTGCTTTTTGCGGGGACCGGCGGAGTCGCCGCGGTGGTGGCAGCCTACGCTACGCTCCTTCCTCAACTAAATGTTTCTCATTTCATCCCGCTGCGCGTGGGCACAGCGATGAAGATCACCCTCGGCGGCGCGATTATTCTCCTCCTCTTCGTCCGGCACGGGGTGGTCGGTCATAGCGCATTCCTCGGCGGCGCGGCGGCCGGCACGCTTTACACTCACCTCCTCGGTTATGGACGGACATCGTTTTTGCAACGTTACCTCCACCGCCGCGCCCGGGAACGCGCGCGTTGGCAAATGATGGATGCGCGTGAGTTTCTGACCCTCGCCGTCGATCCCGTGCTGGAGAAAATCGCGGTGCGCGGGCTAAGTAGTTTGTCGCGGCGTGAACGAAAGTTGCTGGCGCAAGCGCGCGAAAAAATTCTGTTGGAAAACGGGATCTAATCTCGCCTTGGCGCGAGATCGATCCATCTTGCGCGGGTGAAGAACGACTGGGCGCAGGAACGGGCGGAACCTTCCCTCGATCCCGCGGCCGTCGCGCGCGTTCTGCGCGAAATCGAAGCACGGTGGGAGGGCGACTCGTTTGCGGATTTCCTGCGCGACTTTCCCCTGGGCGAAAACGCACTGCTTCATCTCTTCGCCGTCTCGGAAATCTGCACCGAGCGAATCAAACGCGACCCGACATTACTTCGGTGGCTGGCCCGTCCCGACATCTGCGACTCCGAACGCGGCCCGCGGCGGATGGCCGCCGAGCTTCGCGCCTTCAGCGACGATTCGTCCGCACAGAATTTTCGCGGCCTTCGCCTTTGGAAAGGGCGCGAGATGACGCGAATCGCGCTGCGCGAAATCGCCGAAGCCGCGGCACTCCAGCAAACAACGCTCGAGCTTTCCTACCTGGCGGAAATTTGCCTGTCGACCGTTCTGGGAACGCTGACCGCGCAAATGCGCGAACGCTACGGTGCACCGGAAACGGAGTTCACCGTCCTCGGTCTCGGCAAACTCGGCGGACGGGAGTTGAACCATAGCTCGGACATCGATCTGATCATTTTCTACGGCAGCGAAGGATCGGTCTCGGCCCGGGTCAGCAATCATCTTTGGTTCAATCGTCTGGCGGAGAGTTTGCTGAAAATTTTCAATGCACACGATCCCGCGGGTTTGCTTTTCCGCGTGGATCTTCGCCTCCGGCCCGAGGGAACCGCGGGTCCACTGACGCGCTCGCTCGAAAGCGCGGAAAATTATTATGCCGGTTTCGGCGAAGTCTGGGAACGGCTGGCGCTGATCAAGGCCCGGGGCGTCGCGGGCAGTGAAGAGCTGGCCTACGAATTTCTCCGGCAGCATCAGCCGTTTATCTTTCCGCGCAGTCCCACGCCGGAATTCTTCGACGAGATGGCGTCGATCAAGCAGCGGATCGAGCGCGAAGTTCCGTCGGACCAGCTGAACGTGAAGCTCGGCGTCGGCGGCATTCGTGAGATCGAGTTCGTGGTCCAGGCGCTGCAATTCATTCACGGGGCGCGCCACGCGTTTCTCCAGGATTCGTCGACCTTGAAAGCGCTCCTCGCGATCGCAGAGCTGGACTTACTTTCGCGATCGGAAGTGGCGACGCTGGAAAGAAGTTATCGATTCCTGCGCAAAATCGAACACCGCGTGCAGATGGAAAACGAGCGGCAAACGCACTCGTTGCCCGTGGAGAACGCGAAGCGCGAACTTCTCGCGGGAAGCCTCGGCCTCGCCGGCGAAGCGGCACTGCTGGAAGAATTAAATCGAACGATGAGCGGGGTGCGCGAAATTTTCCGTCGCGTCGTTTCCAGTGACCTCTCACCGCCGCAAATCGCCGCAGATTTTTTTGCCGATCAACCGCGCGCGGAAAAGGCCCTCGCGGAGCTGGAGCAAGGCTCATCACATTTTCACGTTGCGCCCCGGACGCGGCAAATTTTTCATAAACTACGCCCGCTTCTCCTCGCGCAGTTGGCGCGCACAGCCGACCCCGACGCGACGCTGACCGCGATCCTGCGCTTCGTCGAATCGTTTGGCTTGCGCAGTCTTCTTTTCGAGTTGCTCACGACGAATCCGCGCCTGCTCCAATTGCTGGTCGAGACTTTCGAGGCAAGTGAATATGCCGCACAGCTCCTGGTCCGCTCGCCAAATTGGCTGGAGGAAATTACCCGCAGCCAGGATCTCGATCAGCCGCGATCGCTCCTGCAGCATCGCAAGTCGTTAGCGAGCGCGATTGAAAAGAAGGATTTCGATTCGATCCGCACCTACAAACAAAGGCAAAGCCTCGGCATCATTATTCGCGACATTCTTGGGCTAAATAATCTGCGATCGCTCCTCCGCGAGCAGAGCGACCTCGCTGAAGCCATCCTTCTCGCGGTCAATACGCTGACCGGGGCGACGGACCTCACGATCGTGGCGATGGGCAAATTCGGCGGCCGCGAACTGGGCTACGGTTCCGATCTCGATCTCATGTTTGTCGGGAGCGATCATCGGGCGGCGCAAAATCTCGCGAATTGCCTCAGCGCTTCGAATCCACTGGGTCAACTCGCGAGCATTGATGTGCGGTTGCGACCGGAGGGCGACAACGGGCCGCTCGTCGCCTCGATCGAAGCCTTTGCCAATTATTACCGCGACCGCGCGCAGCTTTGGGAACTTCAGGCGCTGACGCGCGCGCGCGTAATTACTGGGCCGGACAAGGCGGCGTTTTACGAGATTGCCCACGCGGGTTGGTCTGTCACGGGCCGCGATCCACAGCTTTTCGAGAAGATTGATGCCATGCTTGAACGGGTCCGACGCGAGCGCGGGACCGGCGACGATTTCCTGAACTTCAAAACCGGCGTGGGCGGAATCGTCGAAGCTGAATTCATGGTCCAGGCGCTCCAGATGCACCATGACCGGCGCGAAGTGTCGATGCTCGCGGCAATCAAAAAACTGGACGGAGTTTTATCCCGTTCGGAATCGACCCGGTTGCTGCGTGCCTATGAATTTCTGCGACGCGGCGAGCTAGTGTTGCGTCGCCGGTCGAACAAGAGCGAGAACGCGCTCCCGGCGAACGAAGCGGAACTGCGGCGTTTTACGCGTCGGCTCGGGTTCGCAGATTTCGAGGAATGGCGGACGCGCTACGAAGCGGCGCGCGCGGACATTCACGAAATCTACCAACGCTATTTCACTAGAGGACGGAATTAGCCCGGAATGCCCTCGAGCATCTCCGTGTTCGTGGGGAATTTCTTCACGAACATGAACAGCCGTTGAATCGCCTCCGCCGGTTTGTGCCCAGCCAGAGCACGGCGAATCAAATTGATCTTTTCCCGTTCCCACGGTTGCAGGAGCAATTCCTCACCTTCCGCGGTTTTTCCTCCGATGGCGAGACTTCCCAGTCTGGCCTGGCTGTTTTCATCCCGGTTTTAGGACCGTGACCACGACGGTGCGGCCGAGCAGGAGATCGCGCGAATTCATCTTGCGCACAATGCAGTCGTTCGTCTGATCGATTGTCCTGTAATCGATCCGTTCGCGCCGATAAACGACGGCGTTGGCAAGCCCAATCGGGCCGGCGAAAAAAGGGAGAGCCACCACGGAACGGCGCTGGTGCTTATCCACCGCGACCTTGAGCTGTTCGAAGCCGACGCTCAGCAAAGCATGCGCGAGATAAAACCAGCTAAGTGGATTGATATGGCCCCGCGTGCTTTCAAGTTCCGCCTCCGCAACCCGAAGCGGCCCAAACAAATTGTAAAAACCGGACGAGAAAAAACGAAGACGCGAACGGAGATTCAGAATGTTCGGCGTCGAAAAAACGGCCAGACCGCCCGGGCGCAACACGCGAAAAACTTCGCGGAAGACCGCCCAATGATTTTCGAGATGCTCGATGGTCTCGGCGCAAGTCACGAGCGAGAAACGGTCCGACACGTAAGGCAGTGGCTCATAATTTAGATTACAAATGTCGACTGGTGGACCGCCTGCCTTCATCAGCGCCGCGGTATAGTCGCAGGCGCTCGCTCTGACTGGATGACGTGCAACGACCTCGCGAATCAAGCTGCCCGTGCCACTGCCAAGATCGAGGTATTCGCCATTTAGACTTACATCTGCCGCGTCAATCGCTCGTAGAATAGCGGAGTGAATTCCCGAAGTGCTCAGTTCAGAAAGCTCTCGCCTTCGGCGGCCGAAAAGGATGCGGAGAAGCCGTCTGGTACGCACGTTTGAGGAAGGACTCCCCGCAGGAAAAAGCGATTAACCCGGAATGCCTTTCAACATTTCGGTGTTGGTCGGGAATTTTTTGACGAACATGAGCAACCGTTGAATCGCTTCTTCCGGCTTGTGCCCGGCCAGACCACGGCGAATCAGATTGATCTTTTCCAGTTCCCACGGTTGCAGGAGCAATTCCTCGCGCCGCGTACCGGAAAGAAAAATATCGACCGCCGGATAAATGCGCTGGTCACTAATTTTGCGATCGAGGACCAGCTCCATGTTTCCGGTGCCTTTGAACTCCTGGAAAATCAGTTCGTCCATGCGGCTGCCTGTTTCGATCAAGGCCGTGGCCACAATCGTGAGCGAGCCGGCTTCCTCGGTGTTGCGCGCCGCGGCAAAAATCTTGCGCGGCGTCTCCATCGCGCGCGCGTCGATGCCGCCGCTCATGGTGCGCCCGCCACCGCCCGTGGCGTTATTGAACGCGCGCGCGGTGCGGGTGATGGAGTCGAGCAAAATAAAAACATGCTTGCCGGCTTCGACGAGGCGCTTGGCGCGTTCGGCCGCGAGCATGGCAATGCGAGTATGACTCTTGATGTCGCTGTCGTTCGAGCTCGCCATGATCTCGGCCTGCGGGCAGGAACGGCGAAAATCCGTCACTTCTTCCGGACGTTCGTCGACGAGGAGAATGATTAATTTCATCTCCGGGTGATTCTTCACCACCGCATCCGCGATGTGATGCAGCAGCGTCGTTTTTCCCGTGCGCGGCGGGGCGACGATTAAGCCGCGCTGTCCCATTCCCAGCGGCGTCATCAGGTCCATGATCCGCGTGGTGTAACGGTCCGGCACCGTTTCGAGTTTGATCTTTTTGTTCGGATTGATCGTCGTCAGCTCTTCAAACGGGCGGAGGCCGGAATATTTCGTCGGTTCCTCGTCGTTAACCTTCAGGAGCTTGATCAATTGTGGCCCGCGATTGCCGCGACGGGTTTCCCCGTAAATCCACATCCCGTCGCGCAGATTGAAACGGCGCACAATTTCCGGCGTGACGAAAATGTCCTGCGGCGTTTGCACAAAATTGCGCTTGGCGTCGCGCAGAAAGCCGAAGCCTTTGCCGGAGATCTCAATAATTCCTTCGCCGAATTCCGGTTCGCGCGGCTCACCATTTTCGGTTTCACCGGTCGCCCCTTCGCCCTGCCCGTCTATCGTTTCCACCGGAGCTTCTCCGAAACTGTTTTCCCGGTCGTTCGCAAAGTCTCCGCCCCCACCACCACCAGCACCACTACCGCCTCCGCGATAGTTCCGCCGTCCACGTGGAAAGCGACGTCGACCCCGCCGCGGCCGATCCTGTTCGGGGCGCGTATCACCCGCCTGGCGCGGTGCGCCGTCATTCTCCCCGGCCGCAGCCGTTGTCGGCGGCGCCTGCTGAATTTCGTTGTCTTCACTCATAAGGAAAGCCGCACCGAGATGGGCGGCGTGATGGTTAGATGTTAAACTGGCAGTTTGGCCAGGAGTTCGTCAGGAATTTCGAGGTTGGAATAGACGTTCTGCACGTCGTCGTCGTCTTCGAGGGCGTCGCACAGGCGCAGAATCTGATGCGCTACGTTCTCGTCGCCGACAGTAATTGTCGTATCGGGAATGAAGGTAAACTTTTGACTCTCGGTGGGGACGCCCGCGGTTTTGAGCGCCTCAGCTACGGCGTAGAGCTGATCGGGAGCGGTCTGGATAAGATACGTCTCCTCATCGCTTGTCAACTCTTCCGCCCCCGATTCCAAAGCGTGCTCGAGCGCTTTTTCCTCGTCCAATTCCCCCCGGCGCACCGCGATCAGCCCCTTCCGATGAAACATGTAGGAAACACTGCCGCTAGAGGCGAGATTGCCGTGGTTCTTGCTGAAAATCCGCCGCAGCTCCGCCGCCGTCCGGTTCTTGTTGTCGGTCGCCGCTTCCACGATCACGGCCACGCCCCCCGGCGCGTATCCTTCGTAAACGATTTCGTCGAAATGAGTCGCATCCTGCCCCTCACCCGTCCCACGCTTGATCGCCCGCTCGATGTTGTCATTCGGCATACTCGCGGATCGCGCGGCCAGAATGCCGCTGCGTAAACGCGGATTGCCGTCCGGATCACCGCCGCCAGTTTTCGCCGCGATCGAAATTTCCTTCGAGAGCTTGCTGAAAATCTGACCGCGTTTCACGTCGATCGCGCCTTTGAAGCGTTTAACTTTCGACCACTTGCTGTGTCCCGCCATAGGAATGCGGCGTGTTGTTTAATTACGAAAGTCGCCTGGCCAGGACTCCGGTGATTCGGAAGCAGACGCGCCTCGAAGAGCAATCGAGGAGGCGAACTAACGCCCGCAATTCAACCGCATCCTGCGGGTTTTGTCAATCACCCTCGGGCCGCGACACAACCGAGGCGGTGAAAAGGTCGCTAGGATGCCGCGACTAACGAATTGGCCGCACGCTTCCGCGCGGTCGCATCGAGAACGCGTTTGCGCAAACGAAGCGATTTCGGGGTTGCTTCAACGTACTCGTCCGCTTCGATATATTCGATCGAGCGCTCCAAACTCATTTTCAGCGGCGCTTCCAGCTGAATGCCCTTGCCGTCGCCCTGCGACCGCATGTTAGTCAAATGCTTCGCCTTGCACGGATTCACCGGCAAGTCTTCCGGGCGCGCGTTTTCGCCCACGATCATTCCGCCGTAAATTTCCTCCTGCGGCCCGACAAATAACTTCCCGCGCTCCTGGATATTGTTGAGCGCGTAGGCCGTGCTTGTCCCCGGCTCCATCGCCACCATCACCCCGCGCTTCCGTCCGTCGATTTCACCTTTGAACGGCGCATACTCGCGAAAGAGATGGCTCATCATTCCTTCACCGCGCGTCAAATTCACCAGATCGCTTTCGAAACCGATCAGCCCGCGCGTCGGGATGACCGCTTCGAGCGAGACGCGGTTGGCGTGATGATCCATTCCCACCACTTCGCCCTTGCGTCCGGCGAGCGATTGCATGACGTCGCCGACGTTGTCGTTCGGCACTTCCACGTAAAGATTTTCGATCGGCTCCAGCAACTCGCCTTTGTCGTCGCGGTGAAAAATGACCTCGGGCCGCGAGACCATCACTTCGTAACCTTCGCGCCGCATTTGCTCGACCAGGATCGCGATCTGCATTTCGCCGCGCGCATTGATCTCAAAAGCGCCGGCCGTGTCGGTATCTTTCACTTCGAGTGAAACGTTCGTGCGCGCTTCGCGCACGAGGCGCTCCTTCAGATGGCGCGCGGTCACAAATTTTCCCTCCCGCCCGGCAAAGGGCGAGTCATTCACGAGAATTCCCATCCGAATCGTCGGCGGGTCGATGTCGACAAATTGGAGCGAGTTCCTCTCTTCGCGGTCGGTCAGGGTCTCGCCGATGAAAACATCTTCAAACCCGGTCAGGCCGACGATGTCGCCCGCGCTCGCGTGCTGCAATTCCACCTGGCCCAAACCGGAGAAAGTGAAAAGTGCGGTGACGGTTGCCCGCTCGCGATTTCCACTGCGGTCGATCCGAACCA
>JBBSEO010000072.1:0-9655 GCA_038239645.1 Chthoniobacterales bacterium
CCGGCGGTCTCGAATGTCATCCGCGAGGCGCGCACCTTCATGTTGCCCGGCATCATCCAGACCGGACGGAAGCAGGGAATGCAATTAATGGACGATTCTCTGATCTCACTCGCCGCCGGCGGAATCATCAGTCCCGAAGAAGCACTCGCGCGGGCCGACCAGAAGGAGATCGTGCGGCAACAGCTCGGTCTGCGCTAGCTTCGCATGACTCCGTATCTCAACGAATTTCTCGAGCAGATCGTCGCCGAAGGAGCGTCCGATCTCCATCTCGGGGAAGGGCAACCGCCGAAAATGCGGCGGCATGGCGAAGTCATGTCGATGCGAACCGAGCCGGTCGCGCACGAGGAAGCGGTGCGCATGATGAGCGAGATCACGACTCCGCAGAACTGGCAGCTTTTTCAGGAGCGGGGCGATCTTGATTTCGCCTATGAAATGGATCGCGCCTCGCGTTTTCGCTGCAATTACCTCAAGCAGGCAAACGGTCTCGGCGCGGTTTTTCGGCTGATTCCGACAAAAATTGCGAGCCTCGAGCAACTCGGCATTCCGCCGGTGGTAAAGGAATTCGGTCATCTGCGCGGCGGCCTCGTTCTTGTGACCGGGCCGACCGGCTCGGGCAAATCAACAACGCTGGCGGCACTGATCGATTACATCAACATCAACTTTGCGCGCCACATCGTGACGGTGGAAGAGCCGATCGAATTCGTGCATGAAAACAAGCGCAGCATCATCACGCAACGCGAAGTGCCGACGAACGCCGCCACATTTCCCGATGCGCTCAAGGGTGCGCTGCGCGAGGATGCCGACATTGTCCTCGTGGGCGAAATGCGCGATCTCGAAACCGTTTCGCTCGCCCTGACCGCGGCGGAAACCGGGCTGCTCGTTTTCGGGACATTGCATACGAACAACGCGCGGAAGACGGTCGATCGCATGGTGGACGTTTTCCCCGCTAACAAGCAGGCGCAGGCTCGCACGATGCTGGCGAATTCGCTCCGCGGCGTGCTGGCGCAGTTACTCCTGAAGAAAACGCCGCAGGCCGGCGGGGGCCGGATTGCGGTGAATGAAATTCTCGTCGCCAACGCTGCCGTCGCGGCCATCGTGCGCGAAGGCGCGACCCAAAAATTACAGGACGTGATCGTCTCGGGCCGCGCACAGGGGATGCAATTCATGGACGACGCGATCTGGAGTTTGCTGCAGCACGGCATCGTCTCGCCGCACGAGGCGTTCATGAAGGCAATCGACAAGAATCGCTTCAAACCGCTTTTGCCGGAGGAGGAAGCGGCGCTGGCGAATTCGGCCGGAGCCGTGCCGGACGACGAGAAGCGCCTGCCAGGCAATTTCGTCAAGACGCCGCCGCCGCGGCGCGCCCGCGCACATTGACAGGAAAAATGGCGAGTGATACGGTCGCGCGACTTTCGCTCCCTGGGCTTGGACGAGGGAAACGGAGCTGACTTTATGTTGTTGAACAGTCAGGTGTTGGTCCTGAATCGCCTCTGGCAGGCGGTCAATATTTGTTCGGCCCGGCGGGCGTTTACGCTTCTTTATGCGGGGCACGCGCAGGTCGTTGCGACCGACGGCACGAACAATTTCCTGACGCATGATTTCGCCAGTTGGCGCGATTTTTCAGCGGCCACGCCCGAAGCGGAGATGGTGACGACGATTTCGTGGAAGATTCGTATCCCGCGCGTCATCGTTCTGGTGCTCTTCGATCGCCTGCCAAAAAAGGAAGTGAAGTTCACCCGGCATAATGTGTTCGAGCGCGACAAAAATACCTGCCAGTATTGCGGGCACGTTTTCGATCGCAGCGAACTGAATCTCGACCACGTTTTGCCGCGCGATAAAGGCGGCCTCACGACGTGGGAGAACGTTGTCTGCTCCTGCATTCCGTGTAACACCCGGAAGGGAAATCGTCTGCCGTATCAGGCCCAGATGGCGTTAATTCGAAAGCCGAAGCGACCGAAATGGCGCCCGTTTGTGCACGTCACTTTTAGCAACCAGCAGCATGAAAGCTGGCGGCATTTCGTCGATCTCGCTTACTGGAACGTTGAGCTGAGCGACTGAAGGCGCGGAGAATCTTTCGCTGGCCTTCCTTCGCGTTACTTGAGCGCGTTGAAGATGGGCTGCGGGTAAACGCCGAGGATAAAAATTCCGGCGATGAGCGCGACCAGCAGCATCTTCGTCGGTGGCGCGACGGCGATGATTTCGCCTTCACCGGGATCGTCCCAATACATCGCGCGCACGACCTTGAAGTAATAGTAGAAGCCGGCGCCGACGGTGATTACGCCGATGATCACGAGGCCAAAGTGGTGCGCGGCGACGGCGGCGTCGAAGACGAGGAATTTGCCCATGAATCCCGCGGTAAACGGGACGCCGGCGAGCGACGCCATCGCGACGAGCATGGCGAAAGCGAGCAAGGGCGAGCGGCGTGAAAGCCCGGCGAACGCGCTGAGGTCATCGTTATCATTCGATGCGCGCGCGACCAGCACCAATACCGCAAAACTGAGCAAAGTCATCAACAAGTAGGCCACCAGATAAAAGGTAACGGCGCGACCGGAGAGCGCGACGACCGCGACCAGGAGGTAGCCGGCGTGCGCGATACTGGAGTAGGCGAGAAGACGTTTGACGTTCGTTTGCGGCAACGCGGCCAAATTCCCGTAAAGGAGCGTGAGCCCGGCGATGACGACGAGCAGCGTCCGCATTTGCGGAAAAAGGAAAAACGATTCGAGCACGCGCAGCAGCACAATGAAGCCGGCGGCTTTCGAGCCCACGGAAAGAAACGCGGTCACCGGGGTCGGTGCACCTTGATAGACATCGGCAACCCAGATCTGAAACGGCACTGCTGCAATCTTGAAACCGAGCGCGATCAAAACCAGCACGCTGCCGAAAAGTGCGGCGCTCTTTTCGAAATTGCCGCTCTGAAAAATTTCGGTAATGGCGCGGAGGCTGGTCTGGCCGGTCGCCCCGAAAATCCAGGTGATGCCGTAGACGAGGAAGCCGGTGGAAAGCGCACTGAGGACGAGATATTTCACGCCCGCTTCCAACGTCAGCGGATTGCGGCGGGTGAAGCTAACGAGGACGTAAAAGGAAATCGTGACCAGTTCGAGTGAAACGAAGATCATGACGAAGTCGACTGCCGAGGCCATCCACATCAGGCCCGCGCAGGTGAGAATGGGCAGGGCGAGAAATTCGCCGAAGCCGGATTGGGGCGAGTTGCCCTGCACTCCGCGGCGCAAAGAGGGCGCGAAGTCGAGCATGAGAAGGAGAACGATCGCGGTGCAGGCGAGGGCGAGGCGCTTGAAAACCAGTGCTAACGAGTCAGCGGTATAAAATTGCCAAAGCGGCGCACTTGGCTGCGCCGGCGTCGCGACAAAAAACGACAGCAGGAAAACAAGGGCCAATCCGGCGGCGCCGGCATAACCGAGCCAGCGTCGATCGAATTCGCGCGCGAACGCTTCGACGAGGAGAAGGGCGGTCCCGAGAATAATCACCGCGACTTCAAGCCAGGGCGCCGAGATCATCGTTGGAAATAGGCGCGAAACGCCGGCGAAATTTTCTCGATCAGGCCCTGTGGAAACATGCCGAAGAAAAGGGAAACGGCGACGAGGAGCGCGGCGGGGAAACGCAGGCTCAATCCGAGATCAGTCGGCGGCGGCTCGATCTCTTCGGTTGGCCGGCCGAAGAAAATGCGGCGGTAGGCGCGGAGCATGTAAACCGCGGAGATCACCACGCCCCAGAGGGCGAGGAGAGTTGCCCATTGCAGGAAATGGAAATGTTGAAAATCGAAGCCCGGCCGGAACGCGCCGAAGAAGACCATGATTTCCGCGGAGAAATTGGCGAAGCCGGGCAAGCCGATGGCCGCGAACGCGCCAAGGCCGAAAAGGAAAGCGGCGATCGGCATCCGATTGGCCAGCCCTCCGAGCGCATCGAAGTCGAGCGACGGAGCGCGCTTCCGCACTTCTCCGGTGATGGCGAAGAGCAGCGCAATCGAGAGGCCGTGGGCAAACATGAGCAAGGCCGCGCCAGTCAGGCCAAGCGCGTTCGCGCTGGCGATCCCAAGAAAAATATACCCGATGTGCATGACGCTGGAGTAGCCAAGCATCCAATCGAGGCGGCGCTGGGCGATGGTGACGAGGCCGACGTAAATAATGTTCGCGAGCAAGAGGAGGAGCAGGAGATTCGACCAGCGTTGCGCCGCGTCGGGCAGGAGCGGCACCGCGAGCCGGAGCCAGCCGTAAAGTCCAAATTTCTTCAGCACTCCGGCGTGCAGCATCGCCGCCGGCGCGGGCGCGCTGGCGTAGGCTTCGGGCGCCCAGGTGTGAAACGGAACCAACGAGATGAGCGTCCCGAAACCCAGGAGGAGGACGAGATAGATGGGTGATTGCGCGGCCGCGGGAATCTTGGCCGACTGCAAGACACGCAAATCGAAGCTGCGCGCTTCTACCGGCACGGCGCGATAAAGCATGATCAGGCCGATGAGCAAAATGAAACTGCCGAGCGCGAGGTAGATCGTCACTTTCCACGCCGCGGTCCGGCGATTTCCGTAACCCCAGATGCCGATGAGCAAAAAAGTGGGGATCAGCGCGAGCTCATGAAACGCGTAAAAGAAAAACAGATCGAGGGAAGCGAAAGCGCCGATCGCGCCGCCGCCGATGAGCAGGAGGGAAGCGTAAAAAGAATTTTCGTGACGATCGATTTCGCCCGTGAACCAGATCGCGGCGAGGAGGACAATGTTCGCCAACAAAATCATCGTGAGGCTGAGACCGTCCACGCCGAGAGCGAAGTTCAGGTGCAGATCGGCGGATACGGGCAGTTCCGACACGAATTGGTAGCCCGGCCGGGCGGAATTGAATCCGAGATAAACCAGAAGGGTCGCGGCAAAACTGATGATTGCGCCGGTCAGCGCCGTGACCCGGGCCGGCAGGCCGACGATAATCAAGAGCGCCGCCAGAAGAGGAACGAGAGTGATGAGGAGAAGCATCAGCGGAAAAGGGCGAAGTAGATGACCCAGATGATGCCGAGGCCAAAAAGGAACGCGTAGGCCTGCAGGTTTCCGACCTGCAGCAATCGCAGCATCGCACCGAAACTCCACGTCGCCCCGCTGGCGCCGCGAACGGCGCCGGCATCGATCAGCCAGCGATCAATAAAAGCGGCGACGCGCGCGAGGAATTCCTGGGTGTGCTCGATCAGCCAGCCGTAAAATTCATCGAAGTAAAAGCGATGACGCAGCGCCGTAAGGTTAAGGGGATCCTCGTTGCGACCGCGATAGAGAAAGACGCCGAGAGCGACGCCGATCAGCATCGCGCCCAGCGCGAGGATCGGGGCAATCGAGTGCGTTTCGTCCGGCAACGGCAGGAAATGACGGGCGAAAAATGTGAAACCTGCGATCAGCGCGAGCAGCGAAAGAATGACCAACGGCAGGAGCATGCTGGTGGGCGATTCCCGGCTGTTCAACGCCTCGGGCGTGCGCGGCTTGCCCAGAAAGACGACGACGAACAAGCGCACCATGTAGAAGGCGGTTAGAAAGGCAGTGAAGAGAGCGAATGCGAAAATGAGCGGATCGCGCTGGAGGGCGAGCGCGAGGATGGCGTCCTTACTGAAATAGCCGGCGAACGGGGGGCAGCCGATGAGGGCGAGTGTGCCGCAGGCGAAAGTGACGAAGGTCAGGAAAACGTTGCGCCCCTGGCCGCCCATTTTCCAAATGTCCTGTTCATGGTGGACCGCGAGAATGACGCTGCCCGCCGCGAGAAAGAGCAGGGCCTTAAAAAAAGCGTGCGTGAAAAGGTGGAACATCGCGGCCTCGCCCGAGGCGAGTCCGACGGCCATGATCATGTAGCCGAGCTGCGACAGGGTGGAATAGGCGAGAATGCGCTTGATGTCGTTCTGCTGCGTGGCAATCAAACCGGCCATGACCGCGGTGATGGTGCCGACCCAGGCGATGACGTGGAGTGCGGCAGGCGACGCCTGCACGAGGAAGCCGACACGTACGAGCATGTAGACGCCGGCGGCCACCATCGTCGCGGCGTGAATCAGAGCGGAGACAGGCGTCGGTCCTTCCATCGCGTCCGGCAGCCAGACGTGCAGCGGAAATTGGGCGGACTTCCCCACCGCACCGCAAAAAATCAGCAGCACACAAATCGTTAGGAACGATGGGTTCGCGGTGATCTGGCCCAGCCGCGGCAGCATTTCGCCGAAAACGACGGTGCCGGTCGCGCCCCAGACCATGAGGATGCCGAGCATGAAACCGAAGTCGCCCAGTCGATTGGTGATGAAGGCCTTTTTGGCGGCATCGGCCGCGGCCGCGCGATCAAACCAATGGCCGATGAGCAGATAGGAACTGACGCCGACCAGTTCCCAAAAAATGAACATCATCACGAAATTGTTCGCGAGGACGATCCCGAGCATGGAAAAGATGAAGAGGGAGAGCGCGGCGAAGTAGCGCGATTTGCCGGCCTCATCGCGCATGTAGCCGAGTGAATAAATGTGAATGAGCGCGCCGACGCCGGTGACGACGAGCATCATCGTCCTGCTCAGTTGATCGAGGACGAAGCCGAGCGGAACGCGCAGGAGTCCTGGGAGGTTAATCCAGGGAATCTCCGCGGCACCGATATTGGCGCGGCCGAAGATCAGACAACTGCAAACAAAGCTGACCAGCACGGCGGCGACCGAAAGAAGAGCGCTCAGATCGCGCGCTCGCTGAGTGAAGAGAACAATGAGCGCGCTCGCGATCAGCGGGACGAGGAGGGCGACCCACGGCAACGCGCTATTGACGACGACGGCGTTGATCATGGTTTAAAACTTCAGCGCGTTGATGTCTTCGACGTGCGTAGTTCGGCGCGCGCGATACAGGGCCACGATGATGGCAAGGCCGACCGCGACTTCTGCGGCGGCGACGGTAATGATGAAGAAGACGAGGACCTGCGCGTTGTAGTTCGGCAGGCCGTCGGGTCCGAGGCGGTAACGGGAAAAGGCGACGAGCGCGAGATTGGCCGCGTTCAACATCAGTTCCAGCGCCATGAAAACGATGATGATGTTGCGGCGGAGAAGCACTCCGGCGAACCCGATCGCGAAAAGCATTCCACTGACGCCGAGGTATTGACCGAGAGTGACCATGCTTACGGCAGTTCGCGTTTGCTCAGGACGATGACGCCCACGGTTGCGACCAGAATCAGGACCGCGATCACCTGAAAGGGCAGATTATATTGGCCGAAGAGTAGGAGGCCGACGTTGTGGACATCGTCAACGCGCGCTCGCGCCAGCGCCGGAAAGTGATCGTGTGCGATTTTGGTCGAACCGATGACCGAGAAAATTTGGAGGAGAAGTGAGCCGGCGACGAGCACGCCGCCGGTGAAAGCGAACCAGTTGATTTTGCGCCGCTCCTCCGCCCGCAGATCGAGCAGCATGATGATGAAAAGGAACAGCACCATGACGGCGCCGGCGTAAACGAGAACCTGGATGATGCCGATGAAGAAAGCGTCGAGGGAGAGATAGAGCGCGGAGAGTCCGAGAAAACTAACGACGAGGCTGAGCGCGCTGGCGACGGGATTGCGGTTGATCACGACAGCCGCGCCGAAGACCAGCATCACCAGCGCGAAAATCCAGAAAAGGGGCGCGGGCATTGTTTCAGGCCACCGGTGTAAGCCGGTGCGACCAAGGTGGGGAAAGCGGAAGCAGCGTCTTCGTGTTCATCACGGTAAATCTGCTCGCGCTATTTCTTGTCGTTCCATTTCAGGACGACGCCGTGCATGACGCCGCCAATCTCGATGAGCTTTTCCTTGTCGTGCACCATCTCGGCCCGGGTCGTGCCGGTGATGGCGTAATCTTTGCGGAGGAAAATGGCCTGCTCCGGACAAACTTCCTCGCACATCCCGCAGTAGATGCAGCGGATCATGTCGATATCGAACTCGCGCGGAAATTTTTCGACCTTGGCAAACTTGTCGCTACCGGAAATTTCGCCTGGCTCGATCTTGATCGCGCGCGGCGGGCAGATGAATTCGCAGAGCTGACAGGCAACGCAGCGGAGGCGTCCGGTCACGTCTTTCACCAGCGCCGGCGCGCCGCGATAGTGCTCCGGCATTTCCGCATCGAGCGTCTGTTCGGGATATTGCACCGTCACTTTGGTGCGCCCGAAAAGCATTCGCCGGAAATGTTTCAAGGTAATGGCCAGGCCGCCGATGATCGCCGGAAAGTAGAAACGTTCCGCGAAAGTCAGTTTGGGCCGTGGGACAGAGATCGACATGCGCGGGTCAGAGGTTGCGGCAGAAGGTGACGATGGCGGCCATGAGGAAAATGTTCACCAGCGCGATTTCGAAGAAAAAAATCCAGCCGAGCCGCATCAGTTGATCATAGCGAAAGCGGGGCAGGGTAAAACGCACCCAGATGAAAACGAAAATGAGCGCCGCGATTTTGGCAAAGAAGACGAAAATGTTGATCAGCCCGAAGATCCAGCCGTGCGAGCCGTCCGGGATCCCGGGGAAATGCCAGCCGCCGAGGAAGAGGGTCACGATGATGGCGGAGCCAGTGATCATCGCGGCGTATTCGCCGAGGAAAAAGAGCGCGAACTTCATCGAGCCGTATTCGGTGTGATAGCCGCCGACGAGTTCCGTTTCCGCTTCCGGTAAATCGAAGGGCAGGCGATTCGTCTCCGCGAAAATCGCGATCGTGAAAACGACAAACGAGATCCAGAGCGGAAGGGCGAGCAACCAGCGCGCCGGGTTCAGCCAGTCGCCAGCGAAAGGGAAAACCATCCAACCGTGATCGATCTGATATTGCACGATCTCGGTCAGGCGCAATTTGCCGACGAGAAGAAAAATGGGAACGACCGCAAGGCCGAGCGAAAGTTCATACGAGATCATCTGCGAACTCGAGCGCACGCCGCCGAGAAAGGGATATTTCGAGTTCGACGACCAGCCAGCGATGACAATGCCGTAGACGCCAAGCGAGGCGACCGCGAAAACGAAGAGGACACCCACATTCACGTCCGCGATGACCATCGGCACGCCGAAGAGCGTGCTCCCAAAAGGCACGACTGCGATCGTGGTGATCGCCGGCACCATCGCGAGGCAGGGCGCGAGCCAGTAATAAAACGTGTTTACGTGCGCCGGGGTATAGTCCTCCTTGAGGAGGAATTTCATCGCGTCAGCCACTGGCTGAAACAAACCCGCTGGTCCGACGCGGTTTGGTCCGAGTCGATCCTGAATGAGTGCGCTGACCCGTCGCTCGGCGTAAACCGAATAGGAGACCATCGGAAGGATGACGAGGAAAACGATGCCGAGAATTTTCAGCAGCGAGGTCACGATGAGAAAAAGCGTCGGGTTCATTTGGAGGCGTCCGCGTTCTCGTGCGCGTCGACTTTTTGTTCCGCCGGCTCCCCGGGCGGCGGCGGCGTGGTGGTGTCGACGGGAACTTCCATCACTCGAACGCCGAGGTCGCCAATTTTACTCAGGCTCAGGCCACGAAAGGCGGGAACCGACTCCGCCATTTGCCGGAAGACGTCTTCGATCGTGCCGAGACCGTTCGCGCCGGTCGTCGCCTGGAGGAGATCGCGCAGGATTTCCCAGTCGTCGCGCGCGTTTCCCGGTGTGCGCAAGGCGCGATTCAGCCGTTGCAACCGGCCGCGGCCATTGATCATCGAGCCGCGTTTCTCGGCGAATGTCGCGCC
>JBBSEO010000073.1:0-9591 GCA_038239645.1 Chthoniobacterales bacterium
AGATCGCCGCGATCGGGAATTCCGGCTTCAGATTCGGCAAGGGCGTGTAGTGCACGTCCCAGAGAAATCGGTGCCAGCCGACGGCGTTTGACAGCGTCCGCGCGGGCCGCAGCCAGTATTCCGGCACGCGCAACTCCTTCGGATCAATCTTTTCCGGTGGATCATCGCTGGCGTAACGCCGGACCAGTTGCCCTTGGGCATCCTTGATCTCGAGCGAAACCACCCCGGGGGTGCCCGCGGGAACGAAATAATCGATCATTGCGCCGTCCGGCGGATTCTCGCCCGTCGGTTCGTCCGGCGGCAACGGCGTGTCGGGATTCAGATTCCAGCGCACCCGCAGCGCGGCCGCGGGCGCGAGAAGCGCCGCTTCATTTTTCCCCGGCTGGGCCTGCCGCAGCGGGGTGATGTTATCCAGCACCCAGAAACCGCGCCCGTGCGTGGCCACGGCAATATCATCATCCTTCACCACGAGATCGCGGACGGAAGTCGCCGGCATATTCAGCCGGAGCGATTGCCAGTTGTCGCCATCGTCTAACGAGAAATACACACCTCTCTCGGTTCCACCGAAGAGCAAACCGCGTCGCTTCGGATCTTCGCGGACAGTGTTCACGGTTTGACCGACGGGAATGCCACGCACAATTTCCTCCCAGGTCGCGCCACCGTCGCGCGTGCGCAAAATGTGCGGACGATTGTCGTCGAGGCGCAAGGTGTTGATCGCGGCGTAAGCGGTCTTGGCATCGAAATGACTGGCGTCGATCAGCGAGACTTTTTGCCACGCGCTCAACTGCGGCGGCGTTACATCCTTCCAGGTTTTGCCGCCGTCGATGGTAAGATGAATCAGCCCGTCGTCCGTGCCCGCCCAGATTCGGTTCGCTTCCAGGGGCGAAGGCGCCACCGTGTAAATCACTCCGCGCTGCCGCACTTTCGCGCTCGGCTGATCGCGATACTTTCCAATCGACGCCGGCACCTCGTAGCTTTTCCGCGTTAGATCCGAACTGATCTGTTCCCAACTCTCGCCGCGGTCGCGCGACTGCCACAGCGTGTTTCCACTGAAGAAGAGAAGGTGCGGATCGAGCGGTGAAAAAATCACCGGTTGCGTCCGAATCATGCGGAACTCGGGCGTGCGTAAAGGGACAGGCAAAATATCCTGCGCCTGTCCCGTGCGGCGGTCGTAGCGGGAAAGTTTGCCGCCATAGACAATCTCCGGATCCAGCGGATCGGCGGTAACGTAACCGTATTCCTCGGCCGCGACCGGATGCCAATCTCGAAACGTGATCGCACCATCATTCCCCCGGCTCACGATGCCCACTGATCCGCTCTCCTGCTGCCCACTGTAAAGCCGGTAGGGAAAAGCGTTATCCGCGCTGACATGATAAAGCTGCGCCGTCGGCTGGTTATACCACGAGCTCCAGGTTTCCCCGCCGTTCACGGTCACGATCGCTCCCTGGTCGCTCCCGAGCAGAATGGTGCGTGAGTCGTTAGGATTGATCCAGACGTTCTGGTAATCGTCTCCGCCGGGTGCGCCCCGCCAGCCGATCCAATTCCGGCCGCCGTCCGTCGATTTCCAACAAACAATACTCGCCGAGTAAATCACGTTTGGATCTTTCGGATCGATCCGCACCACCGGTAAATCCCCTCCGCCAATTCCCTTTCCCGGGCGCGGATCATCCGTCGCAACTTTCCAGGTTTTGCCGCCGTCATCGGTGCGGTAAAGGCTCGCGCCGTGCGCGGTCGCGACTGCCGCGATCAGCATCTGGGGAGAATTCGGGGCGATCGCGAGATTTGCCTGGACCATGTCCGCCGGCAGACCGCCACTCAAACGCGCCCACGTCTTCCCGCCATCGGTCGATTTAAAAATACCGCCGCCGCTTCCTACCCATGCCGCATTTTCCCACGGGCCCTCCCGCGCTTCCCATAGCGAAGCGTAGACCACCTCCGGGCTTTGCGGGTCGATCAGAACGTCGGCGGCGCCAATGTTTTCGTCCGCTCCCAATACTTTCTCGAAGTCCTTCCCGCCATCGAGCGAACGATAAAGTCCACGCTCGGGATTGGGCCCATAGGGATGACCACCGACCGCGACGAAGAGGCGATCGGCATTGCGCGGATCAACCGCAATTTGCGCGATCTGCTGTCCCTCGCGCAACCCCAGATGCGTCCATGTCGCCCCGGCATCTAACGATTTGTAAACTCCGTCCCCCACCGAGAGATCGGGCCGATGCAGCCCTTCCCCGCTCCCGACATAGATGACGTTGGGATCGGACGGCGCGACCGCGATGGCGCCGACGGAGCCCGTGGGTTGATCATCGAAAATTGGTCGCCAGGTCCGGCCGTAATCATTGCTCTGGAAGACGCCGCCGTTGCATGGCGCCATGTAGAAAACGCTGGGCTGCGACGGGACGCCGCAGACAGCCCGGGTCCGTCCGCCGCGAAATGGTCCGATATTCCGCCAGCGCAAGACGCCATTGAGATTAGAGAGGTCCTGCGCGCGGCCCGAGTCGACGAGTGAAGCCAGACCACACAGGAGAAGGACGGTGCGCACGAGAGACATACGCCATTCTTAAATCAGAGACCGGTTAAAGCGAAATCCCGAGATGGGTGTCGTGAAATTTTTGCCCAAGCCGAGAACCTGAAAACTTCGCCCGAGCATTTCCGGATGAAGCAGCGTTTGCAGGGCGCGCCGTTCCTTCGCGCCCAGCGCAGCGATTTCGTCCGGTGGCAAGAGATTGCTCGCGATTCCGGTTAGGAAATGGTGCTGGTCCGTCAATCCAAGAAGCAAAGCGCCACCTCCCTCCGCCGCATCGATCAGGCTGTTCCATTCCACGTGCGCGCTGAGATCCGCCTGACCGATTTCCAGAAGAGGCGACGCTAGCTTCTGGTGGTGCGCGCGCACTTGAAGAGTGCCCTCGTTTCGATCGGGCGAGTAATAATCGCGCCGGGTGAAGCCGTAATCGATCACAAGAATCACGCCCCGCAAAATCTTGCCCGCAATTTCGCACATCAGTTGCGGTCCCGCTTTGCTGACTTCCGTCATGTAATGTCCTGTGACGTCGATCGTCATCGGGACCGGTCTCGAACCGGCGCCGATTTCCCGCTCCTCGAAGGCAAGCCCCGCTCCTGCTTCCACGGCGAAGAGTTCTTTCCACTCGCTGCCCAAGCGTGAAAAGCGCCGGACGGGCATTGCGTCAAAGAGTTCGTTCGAAAAGTGGACGCCGACGAAGGGCGGCAGGTCTGCGACGGAGGCGAACCATTGAATTTTCGTTCGATGGCGCTGGAGCGTCCCTTGTTGCCGGTCGTGCCAGAACGAAAACGGCTCGACGATCGAGTAACGCAGGACCGCAAAACAGGCCGGCGAAAATTTCTCCAGCGCAGCGAGGATGTCCTCGGCCAGCGTGCCGTCATGCGCCCCCTGTTCAACCAGAGCGAACTCGTCCGGGCGCTCAAGTTTTTCCCACATTTCCGCGAACTGCGCCGCGAGAAAACGCCCGAAGAGAGGCCCAACGCTGACGTTGGTGAAGAAATCGCCGGCGCGACCGATGCGGGCGCGGCCGCTCGCGTAATAACCCAGCCGCGGATGATAGAGCGCCAACTCCATCAAACGCGCGAAACTAATTCCGCCGTGCGCCCGAATTTCTTCGCGCAAAACTTCGATCAGAGCGGGATTGCCCGTGACCTCACTTTCGGGGGTGAATTCGCGCGGATTCGCGCCTAAACTTGGCGCCGAAGTCGACCCTGACCGCATGCCTGTTTCGTATTTGATGCCAGAGCCATATCACGCCCGGCGCTGGTATGCGCGCCCACAAATTTACCTGCCGGTCGGCCTTCTTTTGCTCCTCCTGCTGGGCGGAGGGACTTACTTCGCCATCATCGCCGCGCAATTGCAGAAGCAGGCCGCCACCTTCGACCTGAC
This sequence comes from Chthoniobacterales bacterium, assembly GCA_038239645.1. GTDB lineage: Bacteria > Verrucomicrobiota > Verrucomicrobiia > Chthoniobacterales > UBA10450 > AV69. The sequence goes on from JBBSEO010000073.1 coordinate 3,908, forward strand.
CAAGATCGACCAGATGGAATCGGCCAGCGTCATCCTGGACCGCAACGGCAAAATCTTTGGACAGATCTACGTCGAGAATCGCCAGACAGTTCCCTACGATCAGTTACCGAGAGATTTGGTGAATGCCGTGGTCTCGATGGAAGACACGAAGTTTTATCAACACAACGGCTACGATGCGATGGGGATCATTCGCGCTGCCCTGAAAAATTTTGCAGCCGGCCACGTCCGCCAGGGCGCGAGCACGGTGACGCAGCAGCTCGCGCGGAATAGTTTTCAACTGAAGGAACGAACGTTTCGTCGCAAACTGCTCGAGATTTTCCTGTCGAAGCGCATCGAGGAAACGCTGGGCAAGCAGAAGATCATGGAGCTTTATCTGAACCGAATTTACTTCGGTGGCGGCTTCTACGGCGCGGAGGCGGCCGCGCGCGGTTACTTTGGAAAAACCGCGGCGGAGATGACCCTGGCGGAATGCGCCACGCTCGCCGGACTGATCAAGAGCCCTAACCGTTTATCGCCGTGGAGTGACAAAACCGCGGCCCACGATGCCCGGAACGTCGCGCTCGCCCGCATGCGCGACCTCGGTTTCATCGATCGGGCGCAATGTGAAGCCGCCCAAAATTTGGAAGTGGAAGTCGGCAATCGCCAGAACGCGCAGGGCCAAAGTTACGCCGTCGATTACATCCGCCAGAAAGTGATCGAAGCGGTCGGCTGGGATCGGGCGATGAACGAGGGCTTCCGCATTTACACCACGATCGATTCGGATTTGCAGAAGGTGGCGGAAAACTCGCTGAAGGCCCGCCTGGAGGCAGCGGAAAAACATCCGGAATTTCACCATCAGACCTACGCCGACTACGCGGCCACCTTTAAGAAGGGGAAAGCCTCCGCCGCGCCGGAGTATTTGCAGGGCGCCGTCATCGCCCTCGATAATACTTCCGGCGATATTCTCGCGCTCGTGGGCGGGCGCGATTTCGAACAGAATCAATTCGATCGTGCGCTGCAGGCGCGTCGTCCCGCCGGCACGGCGATGACGCCATTCGTTTTCGCGGCGGCGTTCGAAAAAGGCGCCTATCCGGGAACAGTCGTGGATGATTCCGCGCTCGATAATCGCGGCGTCATGATCGGCGGCACCACCGGGATTCTGGGGGAATGGGGACCGGAGAATGCGAACAATCGTTACGAAGGACGAATCACCGCGCGCGAGGCGCTGTTGAAATCAAAGAATAGCGCGACGGTTCGCCTCGGGATGGCACCGGGCGTCGACAACGTGGTGCAGCTGATCAGAAACGCCGGGGTCAAATCGCCGCTCCGCCCGTTCCCTGCGACTTTTCTCGGCAGCAGCGAAATCACGTTAGCTGAACTGGCCCTGGCCTACACCATTTTTCCAAACGGCGGCTCGCGTCCGACGGGCTTGCGCGTTCTCGATAAGATTGAGGAAAAAGACGGCACCGTTTGGCACGCGCACCGGCAGGTCACGAAAGAAAAAGTGATCGGAGCTGGCGCCGCCTACGAGGTGCATTCATGCCTGGTCGATGCGCTGGAGAAAGGCACCGGCAAAGCAGCGGTCACAGAATTTGGCCTGCAAAAGATGGGCGCCGCCGGCAAGACCGGCACCGCCTACGATTTCACTGATGTTCTCTTCGCCGGCTATGACAGCGCCGTGACTTGCGCGGTCTGGGCTGGCTTCGATAAGCCGCAACGGATTTTCCGCGGTGCCTTCGGCCACGACATCGCCCTGCCGGTCTGGGTCGACATCATGAATGCGGCCGCGAAGCAATTTCCACCCAAGGAAATTCTCCAGCCCGCGAGTTTATCCCGCGTCGAGATCTGTTCGGAATCGGGACTGCTCGCGACCGATAAGTGCTTCGAGAAAGCGAGTGACGGCCGTGAAATCAAAACGACTTACGCCGAACTCGCGACCGCGGATCAGCGTCCAACCGATCCGTGCAATGTTCACAGCTCCGGTAAAGCATCGCTCAAGCAGGATTTGCCCCCGTCGGAATTTCCGCGCGCGGCTCTCGCGGTCGACACCAGCAACGTCGCGCCCGTCACACCGAAGGGACCGGCGCTCCTCGCCGAACACGATCCTTACAATTCCCTGCTCGCAACCGCGAAGCCGAGCGTCGCTGTCAGTGCGACTCCCGCCCCGACGCCGCCGGCAAATGCGGAGAAAATCACCGATAAGACCGCTTCCGAGGAAATGCCCGATCCCACGAAACCGGTCATGCGCGCTGAGGCTGTCACTCCGACTGAAGCCGCACCATCCGATACGCCGGTGCAAATTCGCCGCGCCATCCCGGTCCGCCCCGCCCCAACTTCGCCGAGCAGCCTCCCGATCCGGCGAGCGCAACCGGTTACACCAGGCGGCGGTTGATCATGTCAGCAACAGCTGCGGAGAATTTCCGCCTGGCGGTTCTGAATCCCGGTGGCAGCGATCCGGAGCAACATTTCGGCGGCGAACGGAAACTTTCGGCCCGCGAGCATGCTCCGATTAACTTTCACGCCTACGCGGCCTGCACCGGCGGCGCGTTTTTTCGCGAAACGAAAGCCGCCATCGCGAGCGGTTGGCCTGTGCTTCTTCTCCTGCGCGGCGATTTTCGCGCGAGCGGGCGCGCCCTCGTCGAATTAAAAAAAGCGAAACGCTTCGCCGCCATCGCCCTGAAGGAAACCGGCGCCCATCAGATTGCCCAGCAACTGCGCGATTCGACCCGCCTTCATCGGTTTGCGCAGCTGGTGCAACGGGCTGATCTCTGCCTCGCCAGCACGCTGGAAACCGCGGATTTTTATCGCCGCTTTCGCACCGAAGCCGTCGATTTTGTTCCGACTCCCTATCCCATCGATGACGCAGACTGGGATTGGCAGGTGGCGCAACGCTCGGGTATTTTTGTTGGGACACGTGAGTTCGATGTCCCATCGCGCAATCATCTCGCTGCTCTGCTGGCGGCGAAGAAATTGAGCGCGGCGACGGGTGAATCCATTACCGTCTTTAATCTCGAGCGGAGACACGGAGCTAAGTTAATCGCTGAACTTGGACTGCGAAAAGTTCGCGTGCATGAAGGCCGGACGAACTATCGCGCTTACCTCGGCGAGGTTACGCGGCACAAAATCGTTTTCCAACTCGATCGCAGCCGCGTGCCCGGCCAGGTCGCAGGCGACGCTCTTCTCTGCCGCAGCGTTTGCGTGGGTGGAGACGGGGCGATCGATCGAATCGCTTTTCCGGAGACATGCGGTGAAAAACGAAGTGACGGCGAGCTGATCGAGATCGCGCAACATTTGCTGACACACGACGAGGCGCGCCGAACCGAGGCGCAACGCGCGACCAAATTCGCCCGGGAAAATCTCTCTTTCGAAGTGGTTCGCGCCCAGCTCGCGCGCCTCTTTAAGTTCGCGCCGGCAAAGACCGCCTGATTTCCTGGAGATAAATATCCTCCAGCCGACGCGTTTGCGCCGTGCGATCAAATCGTTGCGCGACCGCGTCCCTCGCGGCTGCGCTCATCGCCGCCAAGAGTCGCGGAGTTTTCGCGACCTCGATCATGGCGCGAGCTAACGAGCCAGCGTCTCCTTCCGCCACCAGTCGTCCGCTGATTCCGTCCTCGACCGCTTCTGGAATTCCCCCGTGGCGAGTTGCGAAAATCGGCAGGCCGGTCGCCATCGCCTCGAGCATCGAATTCGGGACGCCTTCCTGATTTGCTTCGCGGCCGATCTGGCTCGGATGCACGAAGAGATGCGAGCGCTCGAATAAAGAGCGCAATTCTGGCTGGGAAAGAAATCCGCTGAAGGCGATGGCGTCCGAGAGCCGCAGTTCGCCGGCCAGTCTCGTCAACTTCTCCAATTCGGGGCCTTCGCCGGCGATTGTCAGTTTTGCCCCCGGGAAGGCTTCGCGAAAAATCTGAAAAGCACGCAGCGTTGTCGCGATTCCTTTCTTCTCGATCAGACGAGAGGCTTGGACGAGCTGCCATCTACCCTCGGCCGGCGGAGTTCGTGGCCGGAAGGAAAACTCTAAAATTGGAATTCCGGTGGGTTGCAGGGCGATCTTGTCTTCCGGCGCGCCCAGAGAGAGCAACACGCGCCGCAATGATTCCGAGCGGACCAGAATTCGCCGGACCCGCGCCAGCATCTCCTCCCAGGCTGCGCGCTGGGCGCTCTTTTCAAGATCAACGCCGACGTCCGCCCCATGAAACGAGACCAGCGCCGGGCCGGACCAACTCCGCAGGAGCGGCAGAAGGCGGACCGCGATATGCCCGAAATAAATGTGCAGCAGTGCCGCTTTCTCACGCTCCAGAACGCGTTGCAGTCGCCGGCGCTCACCCTCCGAAATCAGCCATGGCGCGTCCCGCATTTGCCGGAACCAGATGCGCCGCAGGAATTCCGCTTTCGCCCGCGGGACCACCACCACCGGGGAGAACGGAAAATCATTTTCCCGTTTGCGCGTGAGGACGATCGGCCTCACCCGCTCGAGCGATGTAATCTGCCGATAGATGTGCAGCATCTCCGGCTTCAGAAACGTCGCGCAATAGGACGCGACGACGGGCAATTTGCGGCGCGGCTCGTCGCTCAAAAATAAATCGTAAACAACTTAATCCCGTTCCACTTGCCCGAACCGTCAGGCTTGAGCATCACGCTTTGCTGCGATGTGCCGTAACGCGCCGGGGCGCGCGGGTTGAGCATCTGGGCCGGGTTGCCACCGCGGACGCCGCGTGCCACCACGCCGCCAATGTCGCGCGACGTCAGTGGCGCCGGCGTCCCCCGTGCGCGCGGCGGCACCGGGCGCTGGACAATCGGCGCCGTGTAAGTTTGCGCCCAGGCGGAACCGCCGAGCATGAGCATTACCGCTATCCCGAGAACTTTTTTCATGGGTGTTGCCTCCGGGAGCGGGGCCGGAACGTCTTGCCCGGTCTCATGCTCCGGCTCACAATTACCACTCAATGGACTACCTTGAAAAGGCTGGACGCGTCCTCGAGATCGAAATTCTCGAGCTTCAGCGCCTGCGCCAGAGGTTGGGCGTCTCGTTTGCCCGGGCGATCGAGCTGCTCAAGGCGACGGTGGACTCGCGCGGGAAAATCATTGTCCTGGGCGTGGGAAAATCCGGCCATATCGGCGCGAAGCTCGCCGCGACTCTGACCAGCACCGGCTCGCCCGCGGTCGTGCTGGATTCATCGAACGCGCTGCATGGCGATCTGGGCGTAATTGCGGACGGCGACGCGATCATCGCGCTCAGTGCCAGCGGTGAGACCGAAGAACTGCTTCGTATTCTGCCAGCGATCGCGCGGTTCCAAATCAAATTGATCGCCCTTTGCGGCGACGGCGATTCGACGCTCGCGCAGCACGCTGATATTTTTCTCGACGTCAACGTCGAACAGGAAGCCTGCCCGTTGAACCTCGCCCCGACCTCGAGTTCGACGGTGATGCTCGCGCTCGGCGACGCCCTGGCGATGGTGCTGCTCGAAGCGCGTGGATTTCAAAAGGAGGATTTCGCGAAATTTCATCCCGCGGGCACGATCGGAAAGACGCTGCTCCTGCGCGTTCATCAGGTCATGCGACCGCGACCGGCTCTTGCCGTCGTGATGTCCGACGCGCGTATCCGCGAGGTCCTGAAAGCGATGACAGCAGTGCGGGCCGGTGCGGCCGTGGTCGCGGACAACGAGGGGAAGCTCCTTGGAATTTTCACCCACGGCGATTTCGCGCGC
>JBBSEO010000074.1:0-9578 GCA_038239645.1 Chthoniobacterales bacterium
GTTTTCTTCGCTGGCGTTGAGCTGATAAACGATGTCGATCGCCTGCGCGGCCATGCCGAGCTGCGACATGAACGAGTAAAATTGGACGACTTGTTCCTGCTTCAGTCCGGCCTGCGAAATGAGATCGTAAAGCTGGACGCCAAGCATGATTTTGCGATCAGCGCTCAACTGCACGCTGAGCTTTTGCGCCATTTCGGTCAGATCCTGCTGTTCGTAGAGAGCCTGTCGGAATAGCTGGCGCAGCTCGGAGTAAACCGTTTCCGGATAATCGTAGCGGAGAAAGCCGAGAGACGAGTCAATTTCCTCCTCCAATAGAACGCCGTCCGCCTTGGAAAAACTGGCGAGCACCTGGATGAGGAGGGGCAACAGGTTCGGGCCTTCCGCCACGCTGCGCGGCTTGCGCAGGGCGCGACGCATCCAGCGCCGGCTCCGGCGTTGAATCCGGTAGGCCAGCGGCGTGACTTTCTGCACCGCCCGGTCGATCCGGTCGGCCACAGACGAGACAAGTTGCGTCATGGGCTCAGGGATAACACCCTCGACGGGCGTTACGAGGCAAGATTACTGCAAGCGCAATGCCATGCCAAGCGCACGGCGTCAGGGATCGGCTCACGGATTGACCAAACGCACGTCACTGTAGGTGCTGACAGAGTGAATCTTGCCGGATTTGCCGAGGATGGACCCGACAACATCGGACGTCTGCTCGACCGGGAAGGGATGGCCGTCGCCCGGGAACCGGAAACGGGTCGTGCCTTCCCAGCTCTCCATTTTTGCGATTAACTTGATGCGAATCGCCCGGTTAACGCGCATTCGCACTTCTTCCACGAAAGGCGTTGGCCCCCCGGTGTTCACGTAGACATCGCCCACCGCATTCCCGGAGACATCAGTTTCCATGACTATCGTCGTTTCTTTCGGCAGCGAATCGAAATGAAAGACGGCACGCCCGCGGCGGTCCGGCGCGGCCGGAACGGCGTTGGCGAGGTAGGCGGCGACACGATCGTAGGCCGGGACACGCCGCTGACTTCCCGGCTTTTGATAGGCGGACATCTCCTCGGCACTCGGAGCATGGCCATCGATCGAAACGAGCGTCCATTTTCCTTTCGGTTCGTATTTTTCGACGACCAGGTGTGGACCCTCCTTGCCAATGGACGCCTCTGATTTGGTCGTGCGAGTAAAAGCAAAGCTGAGCGACCTGGCCTTCTCCGCGCCGTCGACCAGCTGTTGCTTCAACGCATTGCCGGTCTCGGCCGCGCCGGCGGCGCCCACACCCAGGGCAAAGATGAGGCTGGCGATTCCGCCAAGACTAAGATTTTGCCTGAATTTCACATTCCCCTGTTTTCCCAACGGCTTGAGACCTGCTTTTTGCATTGGCTGATCGCTCATGTAAAGTCTATCCAGCGTTTACTCGGCGCGATCCATCATGGCGCAATCTGATCGAAATTCCTCCCGCGACAACAAGCGCGGCAACGAACCAAACTTCAACTGGCGCGGGGTTGTTCTCATCGCCATCGCCTTTGCCCTGATCGGCATGGCCTTCCTGGTCAAGAACGGCGGCTACAACAACGTCGAGGACGTTCCATACAATCGCTTCCTCGAACTGCTTGATGCCAAGCAAATCGTCAACGATCCGAAGAATTTTCCCCTCGTGCTCGTGGTCGAAGAGGGCCGGCCGACGCAGTATCTCAGCGGCTACTACCTGAAACAGACCGCCGGCACCCCCACGCCGATCCATTTTCGGACGACGATTTTCCTCAATTTCACCACCAATCTTCAGGACAAATTGAGTGCGGCTGGTCTCGAGCCGGCGATTCGCCCCGAGTCGAATTTGATTGCCCAGACCGTGCTTGGCTTCCTGCCTATCGCGCTCTTCCTCATCGTTCTTTATTTCCTTTTCCGGCAGCAAATCCGCATGGCGGGGAAAGGCGCACTGAATTTCGGCAAATCGAAAGCTCGAATGCTGGCGCGGGACAAGAACAAAATCACTTTCCGCGACGTCGCCGGCGTCGAAGAAGCGAAGGATGAAGTGCAGGAACTGGTCGAGTTTTTGCGCGACCCAAAGAAATTTCAGAAGCTCGGCGGACGCATTCCGAAAGGCGTGCTGCTCGTCGGCCCTCCCGGAACCGGTAAAACGCTCCTGGCGCGCGCGATCGCCGGGGAAGCCGACGTGCCATTTTTTTCCATCAGCGGTTCCGATTTTGTTGAGATGTTCGTCGGCGTCGGCGCCAGCCGCGTGCGCGACATGTTCGAGCAAGGCAAGAAGAGCGCGCCCTGCATTATTTTCATCGATGAAATCGATGCGGTCGGCCGGCATCGCGGTCATGGCGTCGGCGGCGGCCACGACGAACGCGAACAGACCCTGAACGCGTTGCTCGTGGAAATGGACGGCTTCGACACGCAGGAAGGCGTGATCATTATTGCCGCGACCAATCGCCCGGACGTGCTTGATCCGGCGCTGCTTCGCCCCGGCCGTTTCGATCGCCAGATCACGGTGAATTTGCCGGACGTCAAAGGGCGCGAAGAAATTCTGCGGGTGCATTGCAAGAAAGTGAAGCTGGCCGAAGGGGTCGATCTCGCTGTCATCGCGCGCGGCACGCCCGGTTACTCCGGCGCGGAACTCGCCAACGTCATTAACGAGGCGGCGCTCCTGGCCGCGCGACGCGGTCTCCGCGCGATTACGTTGCCGGAACTGGAAGAAGCGCGCGACAAGGTGCGCTGGGGCAGGGAGCGTCGCAGTCTTGCCCTGAGCGAAAAGGAAAAGACGAACACGGCCTACCACGAAGCGGGGCACGCCCTCTTGCTCGAATTGCTCGAGCACACCGAACCGTTGCACAAGGTCACGATCATTCCGCGCGGACCTTCGCTCGGGAGCACGATGTGGCTGCCCGAGGAAGACAAATATACCAACCGCAAGAACGAGCTCGTCGATGGCCTGGTCGTAAGCATGGGCGGTCGCGTCGCGGAGGAAATTGTTTTCGGTGACGTCACCAATGGCGCCCGCGGCGACATCAAAATGGCAACCGCGACCGCACGCCGGATGGTTTGCGAATGGGGCATGAGCGAGAAAATGGGCATGGTCGAATACGGCGAGCATGAGGATTACGTTTTCCTCGGCCGCGACATTTCGCGTTCCCGTGATTACAGCGAAGCGACCGCCGAAGAGATTGATCGCGAAGTGCGGAAATTGATCGACGACGCCTACGCCGTCGCCAAGAAGGTTTTGCTCGAGCGCCGCACCAATCTTGATGTGATCGCCAAGGCACTTTTGGAATTCGAGACGCTCGAGGGCACGCACATTCGGGACATCATCGAGCACGGCCGCATGCTTAATCCGCCGCCCGGGCTAACGCCTAAGGGTGGCGAGAAGATGGAAGCGGAAAAGCCGCCGAAACAGGTCGTGGTCGCGCCGGAGGTGACCCCGCCTCTGCCCGGCGCGCTCGGTGGCGCCCCCGCCTAAGCGACCGCTCATTCTTCTCGCCCCGCCCGCGCGTCGCGTTAAGATGTCGCGCGCATGCTGAAGGTGAATCTGGCTGAGCTCGAAGAATATTCCTTCACTTCGTCGAAGGGAAAATTTCAAGGTCGTGGCATAGAAGTCTCGTTAGGGCTGGGCCGCGATCCCGATTCCCTCGATCTGCGGAAACGTCATCCCTTTGACCTGGAGCTGACCAAAGTGCCGCCGGGGAAAATGCCCTACCCGTACCACTCTCACAGTGCCGCGACCGAACTCTATCTTATCGTCGAGGGGCGCGGCCAGGTGCGCGACAAAGATGGAATGACGCCGGTGGAGGCAGGCGATGCTTTCATTTTTCACCCGGGCGAGCCTCATCAGTTCATTAACGATGGCGACACTGATTTGTCCTTCTATGTCATTGCCGATAATCCTGAAGGCGAATCCGGACATTATCCAGACAGCGAGAAATGGCTGGTGCGCTCGCCCGACCGGAGAATTCTGCGATCCGAAAACCTCGATTACTTCGACGGCGAAGAATGAGCGTGGGCCGGTTGGCACTGATCGCCACGCTGCTCGCGACCGCTTGCTTTGCCAGGACCGAACCCCCCGAGGCCAGCCGGCTGGTCATTCCGGAAACATCTTCGTCAGCCAGGCCGGCGCCTGGTCTGCAAACGCTCGACCAGGGTCTCGGCTTTCTTTATGTCCCGGCGAGCGCGCCGGCGCCAAAAGGTTTGCCGCTGATCGTGCTCTTGCATCCGGCGAGCGGTGCCGCGGGCAAATGGTTTTCCCAGAACGATCGCGCCGGATCTTTTGCGGCCCGCGCCGAAGCGCTCCATTGCGCCATCCTCGCGCCCCAGTCGCCCGGGCAAACCTGGGGAGTCGGGCCGCGTGCTTTCGGATCCGATGTGGCAGTGATTAACCGCGCCCTCGCCACCGCCTTCGCCCGTTGCCCAATCGACCCGCAACGCCTTACCCTAAGTGGCTTTTCTGATGGCGCCTCCTACGCGCTTTCGCTCGGATTGGCGAACGGCGATCGGATCAAAAATATCGTCGCGTTCTCGCCCGGCTTCATCGTGAAAGCGCTCGGTCACGGGCGACCCGGGATTTACATCGCGCACGGACGCGAAGATTCCGCTCTGCCCTACGAGATGACGGAGAAATTTGTCCGACAACTGCGCGCTAACGGTTACACGATCGAATTCAAAACTTTCGAGGGGAAACATGAACTTCCCACCGAGGTCGTGAATGCCGCCATGCGCTGGCTCGGACCCCGCCTGTAAAATTCGCGCTGGCGCGCAACCCAAAGTCATTCGACTTTTCCCCACGCCGTCTGTCCGGCATTCAGCCAAATTCTATCACCATGAAAAAACGTTTAGTCGTTTTGTACCTATGCGCCGGCGTTCTGATCTCGCCGGCTTTTTCGCAAACGCCGCCGCCGATGACCGTCGATCAGCTGGTCGCAAAGAATGTGGAAGCCAAGGGGGGCGCGGCCGCGCTCAAAGCGTTGCAGTCGCTCAAGCTGACCGGACGCACGCTTCTGAACCAGGGCCAGTTCCAGCTCGCGGTTACCCAACTCAAAAAGCGCGCCGACATGCTCCGCAACGAAGCGACCCTGCAGGGCTTAACCGCAGTGCAGGCCTATGACGGCAAGGAAGGTTGGCGCATTTCGCCGTTCCAGGGCCGGAAAGATCCGGAGAAATTATCCGGCGACGACGCCAAGGATCTGATGGAAGAAGCCGAAATCGACGGATCGCTCGTCGATTGGAAGGAGAAGGGCAGCACGGTCGATTATCTCGGCACCGAAGACGTTGACGGCACCCCAGCCTACAAGCTGCGGGTGGTGCGCAAGAATGGCGACGTCAATTACGTTTACCTGGATGCGGATCATTTTCTTGAGATTCGAATCCTCGGTCAGGCTGTTCGCCAGGGCGCGCAGGTTGAAGTCGAGACCGACCTTGGCGATTACGAAAAGGTCGGCGGCGTCTTCATCCCGTTCTCGATCGAGTCCGGAGCGAAAGGCTCGAACAACAAGGCGCAGATCATTTTCGACAAGGGCGAAGCCAATGTGCCGCTCGACGATTCCATCTTTCATTTTCCAGCCAAATAACTTTCATGCTTACACAAAAAATTTTCCTCAGCTCGCTGCTCGCCCTTTCCAGCGCAGCCTTGGCCGCCGACGCGCCGCCGCTTACTTCGAGCACGATCTCCGGCCTGGGCGCTCGAAACATCGGTTCGGCGACGATGAGCGGCCGCATTTCCGCGGTCGCGGCCAACCATGAACCGTCCGGCAAAATCACTCTCTTTGTCGGCGCCGCCAGCGGTGGCGTTTGGAAATCGGACGACGGCGGAACGCGCTTCCGCCCGGTTTTTGACGACCAGCCGGTCCAATCCATCGGCGCGATCGCGATCGATCCGAAAAATTCGAAGAACGTCTGGGTCGGCACCGGCGAATCGTGGACGCGCAATACCGTTTCAATCGGAGACGGCATCTACAGATCGACCGATAGCGGCGAAACGTGGACCAACGTGGGCCTGCCGAAATCGGAGCGCATCGCCAGGATTCTCGTGAGCCCGAAAAATTCCGATGTCGTGTTCGCGGCCGTGCCAGGTCCGCTCTGGAGCGATTCGGCCGATCGCGGTCTTTACCAGACCACGGACGGTGGGAAGACGTGGAACCTCGTTTTGAAAGGCGGCAATGCCTCGACCGGTTGCGCCGACATCGATATCGATCCGTCGAACCCGGACGTGATGTTCGCGACGATGTGGGATTTCCGCCGCAAAGGCTGGACCTTCCGTTCCGGCGGCGACGGAGCGGACGCGCCCTCGGCCAGCGGACTTTTCCGCAGCGCGGACGGCGGTAAGACGTGGACGGAAGTGACGCCCGAGGCGAGCAAAGGTTTTCCAAAAAAACCGTACGGCCGTCTCACCATCGGCATCGCGCCCTCCAACGGCAAACGCGTTTACTGCATGATCGAATCGACCGAAAGCGCGCTCTTCGTCTCCGATGATGGCGGTGCGAGCTGGGATCGCCGCGACAAGAGCAATTGGATGGTCTGGCGACCGTTCTATTTCGCCAACCTCGTGGTTGATCCGAAAAATCCTGACCGCGTCTTCAAGACTGATGGCGCCATGATCGTGAGCGACGACGCCGGGAAAAGCTTCTCGGTCATCGGGGGCTTCGTCGGGATGCACGGAGACGTGCACGACGTCTGGATCGATCCGACCAACCCCCAAATTGTCATTTCGGGCGACGACGGGGGCATGTGGTATTCCTACAACGGCGGCAGCAAATGGTGGAAAGGAAACAACCTCCCCGTCTCGCAATTCTATCACGTTAGCTTGGACAACAACGATCCCTACCGCGTCTACGGCGGGTTGCAGGACAACAGTTCGTGGGTCGGCGAATCGGCTTATCCCGGCGGCGTCGGCAATGCGCAGTGGGAAAACATGTATGGCGGCGACGGTTTCTGGATGTTTCCCGATCCCTCCGATCCGGATTACATCTACGCGGAATATCAGGGCGGCCACATCGGGCGCGTGAATCGTTACACGCACGAAACCCGGAACATTCAGCCGCAGGCAAATTACAACGAGAAGCTCCGCTGGAATTGGAACTCGCCGATCGCGCTCTCCCCCAACGACAAAAATACGCTCTATATCGGCGCGCAATTTCTCTTCCGTTCCCGCGACCACGGTCAGACCTGGGAGCGCCTCGGCGGCGACCTGACGACGAACGACCCGGAGAAGCAAAAGCAGGAGCAATCCGGTGGCGTGACGATCGATAACTCTTCCGCGGAAGCGCACACCACCATCTTCTCCATCAGCGAATCGCCCAAGGACGCGAATGTTATCTGGGCCGGGACAGACGACGGCAACCTTCAGCTCACGCGCGATGGCGGCCAAACCTGGACGAACGTCGTCGATAAAATTCAGGGGTTGCCGAAGAATTCCTGGGTCACCTGGGTGCAGGCGAGCAATTTTGCGCCCGGCACCGCCTTCGCCGCCTTCGATCGCCACACTTATGGCGATATGTCACCGTATGTTTATCGCACGACCGACTTCGGCGCGACCTGGACACCGCTCGTCACTCCCCAGGCCGCCAAAGGGGTGCGCGGCTACGCGCACGTGATCAAGGAAGATCTGGTTAAGCCGGATTTGCTCTTCCTCGGCACGGAGTTCGGTCTCTACGTTTCGATCGACGCGGGCCAGAACTGGGCGCAGTTCAAGGGCGGACGTTTCCCGTCCGTCGCGGTCCATGACCTCGTGGTCCATCCGCGCGATCACGATCTCGTCCTCGCGACGCATGGTCGGGGCATCTGGATTATCGATGACATCACGCCGTGGCGGAATCTCACGTCGGACCTGATGGCGCAGGACGTGAGCTTCGTCAGCGCGCGGCCGGTGCAGCAGCGCATCGACGCGAATGGTGGCTGGGCCAGCGGCGACGCCGCCTTCTTTGGCGAGAATCCGCCCACGGCCGCAGTCATCACCTATTTCCAAAAATCGCGGCATCTCTTCGGGAAATTGAAACTCCAGGTGCTCGATCCCAGCGGCCGGGTGGTCGACGATTTGCCCGCCAGCAAACGGCCAGGCTTGAACCGCGTGATTTGGAGCATGCGCGAAAAGCCGCCGCGCGTCCCACCGGCCGTGCAAGTTTCATTTGCCGGAACCCGCGGACCACGCGTCCTGCCCGGGACCTACACTGTCCGGCTAACGAGTGGCGACAAAACGGTGGAAACGAAATTGCCGGTTGCCCTCGATCGCCGCTCGAAGTTCAACGACGCCGACCGGAAAGCCGAATACGACGCGGCGATGAAAACGGTTGCGCTTTTCAACGACGAAAGCTCGCTGATGGATCGCATCCTGGCGTTGCGCGGTGCCACGCGCAAAGCGGCCACCGCCGCCGCGCAGGATAAGGATCTGGGCCAGGCGGTGAAGGATTTCGACAGCAAACTCGACGCCGTGCGAAAGAAGATCGTCGCGACGACCGAGGGCGGCGCCATCACCGGCGAAGAACGCCTGCGCGAGCACACCGACGATCTCTACGGCGCGATCCTCGGCTACGAAGGAAAGCCGGGCGATTATCAAGTCGCGAGGATCGAGGCCTTGCGCAAGGAATTGTCCGACGTGGCGAAAGATTTCGACAACGTGATCGCGAACGATCTGCCAAAGGTGAACGAGGTGTTGAAAGCGAAGGGGCAACCCGCACTGGAAGCGCCGCCGGCCAAGGTCGCGGTGAACGAGCCCGACCTGGGCTCGGGCAATCGGAACTCTAACGTCGCGCGCGATCCGGATGAGACCGGGGTTTCCGCGGCCGGGTTCCCAGCCAACTTCCCGTTCGGTCGCTAAGGCAACAGCTACTCCCGGCGCTGCTTCTCGACGAGATGGCGTAACTGCCGTTCCATCGTCTTGAAGGCGTCGTGGACTGCCTTCGCCAGCGGCTCGTGCGAACCGTTGTCGATCTGCTCTTCCTCGGCGATCAGCTCGTGGCCGGGCGGCACGGTAACGTCGATGCGCACACGGAAAGGATTTCCTTTTTTGTGCGCGTGGTTCGGTTGCTCAATCGCGACGTCACAACGTCCGATGTGATCACAGAACTTGTCGAGATGGCCCGCCTTCTCACGCACCATTTGTTCGATCGCTTCAGATTTTTCCAAACCACGATAACTGACGTTCACAGACGATTGCATAAGCAAAGATTGTAGCGCTGACTGGCGCGGACTTAAAGGGTTTGGAGCGAGCGAAAATGCGTCGACAATTTCGCCGGCTCGATCTTGACCAGGTCAGCTTTGACATGTTCGACAATGTGGTCGCGCTGCGGACGTGGCAGCAGGTCGGCGATGTGCGGATAAATTTCCGCGGGCGCAGCAAACGCCCACGCTTCCGTCTTCTCGCGCGTCAGAATATCGCTGATCTGGGCCGCCAGTTGCCGGAAGATCCTCCGGTCGCTCTCGCCCGCGAGCGTCTGCTTCTCCGCCGCGCCATTCATGTGCCGGCTCCCGCCATCCCCCACCGGAAAACCGCCGGCGTGGTCGCTCACCCGATCGTGCATGCGACCATGGCTTTCAGTCAGGGCAAACGCCTGAACTAGTCGCAGCGCCGGACCTCGCGTCGGCGTCTCCTCCACTTTATA
>JBBSEO010000075.1:0-9548 GCA_038239645.1 Chthoniobacterales bacterium
CACGCCTCCGACCTCGACCGAGTAGGGTTGATCGCGGTGTGCCTTGCTGAGCGAGCGCACCCCATAGCTGCTGAGAAACTCGTTCGGGTCGAGCATTCGCCGGAGGAGGCATTTCATCCGGTGCCCTCGGGTCAACGCGATGAGGCGACGCTCGCCCAAGCCCGGCTCATACCACCGCGAGATGAGTCCGGTGAGGTCAGGACGATGCTCGAGATACCATTCCAGGCGCTCGGCAAAACTCGGCATCGCCTTGAGAAGCTCGGGTTCGATCGTCTCCACCGCCAGAAGCGGCATCAGGCCAACTAACGAGCGAAGCCGCAGAGGGAAGTAGCGCCCGCCGGAAAGATGAAGCACGTCGTAGTAGAAAGCGTCTTCTTCGTGCCAGAGACCGATGCCGCCAATGCTGTTCATCGCGGCCGCGATCGAGAGGAAATGCTCGAAGAACTTGGTCGCAATATTCTCGTAGACGGGATTCTCGCGCGCGAGCTCCAGCGCCGTTCGCATCATATTGAGGCAAAACAAACCCATCCAGCTCGTCCCGTCGCTCTGTTCGAGATGAACCCCCGCGGGCAGCGGCGCACTGCGATCGAAGACGCCGATATTATCAAGGCCAAGAAATCCACCTTGAAAAATGTTGCGTCCCTCGAAGTCCTTTCGGTTAACCCACCAGGTAAAATTGATCAGTAACTTATGGAAGAGCGTTTCGAGGAAGGCGCGATCGCCCTTGCCGGTTTGTTTCTCCTCGATCTTATAAACACGCCAGGCCGCCCAGGCGATGACCGGAGGATTCACATCACCGAAGTTCCATTCATAAGCCGGAAACTCACCGCTGGGATGCTGAAACCATTCCCGGGCAATCGAATCGAGCTGACCCTTGGCAAAGTGCGGATCGATCAATGCGAAGGTAATACAGTGGAAGGCCAGGTCCCAGCTGGCATACCACGGGTATTCCCAACTATCGGGCATGGACATGACGCGCTCGTTGTAGAGATGGCGCCAATCGGAATTGCGACCTTCGAGCCGGGCCGCCGGCGGGGGCGGCTGGGTCGGATCGCCGTTCAGCCATTCCTCGACGACATAGTAGTAAAACTGCTTCGTCCAAAGCAGACCGGCAAGAGCTTGTCGTTGTATTTTCGTGTGCTCGTCCGAACAGCGTGAAAGGTTAAGTGAACGGTAAAATTCGTCCGCTTCCGCCTCGCGCTCGGAGAAGGTGCGGGGATGGTCGACGGGCGTAGTGTTCGTCGTGCGACAAAGGCGAAGTTTGATCTCGCGCTTTTCTCCGGGTTGCAGCGAGAGCAGAAATACCGCGGTCGCCTTCGTCCCAGTCTTTGCGGGGTTTACGGCGCTGGTTTCGCCGTGAATGAGATAGCGATGGAAAGCGTCCTTGGTGTAGGGCGACGAAGAAGGAACCTGAAAAACGGCCTCGGTATTCGTTTCGTTCTCGGTAAACAGCCAGGTCGTAGGTTCGGCAATCAGTTTGTAGTCCCCGAGTCCGGGATGAGAGGCAATGATATTGTTACCTTCGATGTGCAGGCCCGGCTTATCCACGTCTGCTTGCCATGACCACGTGTTCCGGAACCAGCAAGTGGGGAGAACAGTCAAGGAGGCTTTCTCCGGCCCGGCGTTCGTTACCACCGCTTTGATCAGGATATCGTCGACGGCAGCCTTCGCATAAGTGATGTCGATATCGAAGTAACGATTCCCTCCGAGAATACCGGTATCCCAGAGTTCGAACTCTGGTTCCATTCGAGACCGTTGTCGGCTCTCCCGGAGCAACTGTTCGTAAGGAAAGGCGGCCTGAGGGTAGCGGTAAATCATCCGCATGAAGGAATGAGACGGCGTGTTATCAAGATACCAGTAGATTTCCTTGATATCTTCACCGTGATTCCCTTGCTGATTCGTTAGCCCGAAAAAGCGTTCCTTCAGAATTGAATCAGCGCCGTTCCAGAATGCCCAGGCAAAGCATAGTCGCTGGCGATAATCGGAAATGCCGCCGATTCCATCCTCACCCCAGCGATAGGCGCGTGCGTGCGCGTGCTCATGCGGGAAGTAGTTCCAAGCGTCGCCGTTAGCGCTGTAATCCTCCCGTACCGTCCCCCATTGTCTCCCCGCGAGGTATGGTCCCCACAAGTGCCAGCGTTCTTCCGCGCGCGCATTCCGTTCTACCCGCTCGCGCTCTGCCGGCATCGTCAACTATTCACTTATTCCCACTCGATCGTGCTCGGCGGCTTGGTGGAGATGTCGTAGACGACGCGGTTAACGCCTTTGACTTCATTCACAATGCGAGCGGAAATTCGCGCGAGAACTTCGTAGGGAAGTCGGACCCAGTCGGCAGTCATGCCATCCTGACTATCCACCACGCGCAGGGCGATGGTATACTCGTAGGTGCGTTGATCCCCCATGACGCCAACCGATTGCACCGGGAGAAGGACGGCGAAGGATTGCCAGACACGGTAATACCATTCGTTCGCCTCCATCTCGTTCTGCACAATAGTATCGGCGTCGCGCAGGATGCGCAGGCGTTCGGGGGTGACTTCTCCGAGAATTCGCACGGCCAGCCCCGGACCAGGGAAGGGCTGCCGCTGGACAATTTCTTTCGGCAAACCCAGTTGAAAACCAACCTGGCGGACCTCATCCTTGAAGAGCTGGCGAACGGGCTCGACCAGCTCAAAGTGCATTTTCTCGGGGAGTCCGCCGACGTTATGATGACTCTTGATCACGTGCGCGGGATTTCCGCCAATGGCGACACTCTCGATCACGTCCGGGTAGAGCGTGCCCTGGGCCAGAAATCGGTAACCGGCGTGGCCAGTCTCGCCATTTTTTTCTTCCTCCGCTAACAAATCTTCGGTAGCCTGCTGAAAGACGGCGATGAATTCGTTGCCGATCAGTTTGCGCTTCTTCTCTGGATCGGTCACGCCCCGCAATTGCGTGAGGAAGCGCTCGGTCGCATCGACATATTTCAAGCGGATATGGAAATGTTCGCCGAAGATTCGTTGGACGACTTCTTCCTCGCGCGCACGGAGGAGGCCGTTATTAACGAAGATGCAGGTTAGCTGATCGCCGATTGCCTTGTGGAGCAACGCGGCGACAACGGAGGAGTCGACGCCGCCGCTGAGTCCGAGCACGACTTTTTCGTCACCGACCTGGGCGCGAATCCGGGCGCAGGCTTCGTCGATGAACGAGCCCATGGTCCAGTCCATCGGACAATGGCAGATGTGGTAGACGAAATTCTGCAGAATCTCCCGTCCGCGTGGCGTGTGCGCGACTTCGGGGTGGAATTGGAGGGCGTAGAGGTTGCGCTTCCGGTCTTCGATCGCGGCAAAGTCGGAGTTTTCGGTCCGTGCCGCGCTCAGGAAACCTTTTGGTAAATTGACCAGTTTATCGCCATGGCTGTTCCAGATATCCAACTGCGGTCCGAGACCGTCGAAGAGCTGCGAGCCATTCGTGACCTGTAGCCGGCTCGCGCCGTATTCGCGCCGAGTACTGTGCTCGACTTCGCCGCCGAGGTGGTGGGCCATCTGCTGCATGCCATAGCAAATTCCGAGAACCGGAATGCCGAGTTCGAAGATCCCCGGGTCGATTTGCGGTGCGCCGTTTTCATAAACGCTTGCGGGACCGCCCGAAAGAATAATGCCGTTGGGGGCGCGCTGGCGAACCTCCTCCGGGGTGATGTTGAAGGGAACGATCTCGGAGAAAACCTGCAGTTCACGCACGCGCCGGCCGATGACCTGGGTGTACTGCGAGCCGAAATCGAGAATGAGGATAATCGAATGGGCGCGTTCCGTCGGGATCATCACGCGCTACGGGTGATTCTGCGGGATGCCGTGCTCATTCGCCGGATCGTTCACCGCGCGCTGCTCCGGTCCGATCGTGCCCTGACCGGTGACACCACGCTCCAGTTGAGCGCTGACTTCCTGGCCGGAGCGTTGTTCGATCGGGTCAGCACAACCAAGAAAAGCCAGCGAACCGAGGAGGAGAAGAAACGCGGCGGGTTTCATCTGTGCATGTTAGGAAAAGGAACGGCCAATGCAAGTGCGGCGAAACGTCGGGCGGGACGCGCCGCCATGATTACAATGTGAAGGTGATTGCGCCGGAAATTTTGTTGCAAGGATATCGGCTCGGAATTTTTCCGATGGCGATGGACGACGGCGCGATCGAATGGTTTTCGCCGGACCCTCGCGGTATCATTCCACTCGGAGAATTCCGTCTCCCGCACACGGCGCAACGGGCGTGGGAGCGCGAGGTCTTTGAGATTCGGATCGACACCGCCTTTAGCGAAGTGATGCGGTCCTGCGCGGAGCGGGAGGACACGTGGATCAACCGGGAAATTCGGGCGAGTTACGAGAAGTTGCACGCTCTGGGTCACGCTCACTCGGTCGAGGCGTGGAAAGATGGTGCGCTGGCCGGCGGACTTTACGGGGTGGCGATCGGAGGGGCGTTTTTCGGCGAGTCGATGTTCTTCCGGGTGACGCATGCGTCGAAGATCGCGCTCGCCGGTTTGGTGAAGCATTTACGGGCGCGTCGTTTTATCCTGCTCGATACGCAATGGGTCACGGATCATTTGCGCCAGTTCGGGGCGGCGGAAATTCCGCGCGCGGAGTATTTGCATCAGCTCAATCGCGCGGTGAATCTGCCCCGAAGTTTTCTCGCGGAGTAATGCCCTTGGCCAGCTTGCCCTCGCGCTGGTTCGCGGCATAATGAGCACCGCTCAAGATGCGGCTGGGTAGCTCAGTTGGTAGAGCAGAGGACTGAAAATCCTCGTGTCGGGGGTTCAATTCCCTCCCCAGCCACCTTCCTTTGTCACTCCGTCCGCAGGGCGGTTAACGGATTCACGGCCGTGGCGCGTCGCGCGGGCAGGAAGCAGGCGACGAGCGCCGACGTCGCGAGCAGCAGACTGGTTCCTAGTAACGTCGGCAGATCCGTCGCACTCACGGCATAAAGAATTTGCGCGAGCACCTTGCCGGCCGCGAGTGAAAGCAGGATGCCAACCGCGATCGCCAGCGCGGTTTGCAGAGCGCCCTGTCGCATGATCAAGGAGAAGACGTCGCGGCGACGCGCGCCCAGGGCCATGCGAATCCCGATCTCGCGCGTCCGGCAAGCGACCGCATACGCTTTGACGCCGTAAACGCCCACGACCGCGAGTAAGAGAGCGACGACGCCGAAAATACCGAAGAGCACGGCACCAAGGCGAATTGTCCAGAGAGTGACGCTCTTCTGCGTGAGATCGGTAAAGGTCGCGAGCTGCAGGAGCGGAAGATCGGGGTCGGTATTGCGCCAGGATTCCCGCAGGGTCGGAATGAAGCCGGCCACGGCGCGCTGATCTTTCGTTTGCAAACGCACGTGCAAAAACATATCGCCGGTGTAGGCCTGCGCCCACGGGACAAAAAGCCAGCGGTTGATATTGTCGTTCTGCAGATCGTGCCGATGCGCCGAGACCACCCCGACAATTTCCAAGTCGTTAGGTGAACCATCGGTGGGAGCGATGGTGAATTTCACATGCTGGCCGATAGCATCGGCATTCGGAAACAACGTCTTCGCCAAATCTTCGTCGATGATAGCGACCTTGTGATCCTTCCGCGCTTTCTCCACTTCGTCCTGGGTGAAATCGCGCCCGCGGAGAATTTTCACGCCGATCGCCTCGAAATAGTGTGGAGTAATGGCGTTGTAGATGGCGCCCGCGCCCGGGTCCGGCGCTTTCGGATCGTTCGGCATCGTCGCGCCGGCTGGCATGATTCGCTTGGTGCTGGTCATGTCGCCGTAGGGCAACATCGAGGCCGCGGCCGCGGTTTGGACGCCGGGTAACTGGCGTGCGCGTTCGAGCATTTGGAAAACCGTGCGCCGCGATTGCTCCGGATTGCGTTTCACGAGATTAAAATCGAGCTCGCTCACGATGTCACCGGCGGCGACGAATCCCGGATCGAGCGCGGCGGCGGCGAGGGCGCCACGGAGGAAAAGTCCCGCACTGAAAAGCAGCACGAGAGAGAGCGCGATTTGCACCATCACGAGAATATGGCGCGGCGCGAAGAACCGGCTGAGCCGTCCGACGCGCGCCGGCTCGCCGGCCTGCTGTTTCAGGTCATTAACCAGGTCACTTTTCGTTAGGCGTAGCGCCGGGCCCAGACTGAAGAGGAGAGTGGCGAGCAAACAAAAGACGAAGGTCGCGACGAGAATGATGAAATCCGGGCGCAACTTGAGGGCGAAGGAGAAGTTCATCGACCCAATGAGATTCGCCATGGAACGCAGAAGAGCCTCGTTGAACCAGGCACTCGCGATGACCCCGACGATTCCGCCGATGAGCGCGAGCAAAAGACCTTCGCAAAGGAGCTGGCGCACGATCCGCCAGCGCGAGGCGCCGAGGGCCAGGCGCAGGGCCACTTCTTTCGCGCGGGCGGTGCCGCGGGCGAGCAACATATTGGCCAAATTCAGGCAGGCGATGAAGAGGACAGCACCGGCCATGGCCATGAGCAGGGTGCCGATGAGCGCGACCGGACCATCGTCTTCCGGCGAAGTGCTGATGCTGAAGCGAGACGGTTTCACCACGCGAAGCTGGCGCGGAAATTCCGAATCCGGCGGCTGCAATGCTTTGAACCGCCCGGTCAGGACCGGCAAACGCGATTTGGCACTTTCGAGGGTGAGGTCGGGCTGGAGCCGTGCCATCAAATTCAATGCGTAGTTCTTCGGACGCTCGAGGTCGTGCAGGCGGGCGCTCTCTTCCCCGCTCGAATCATCGCTGTCCTCCAGGATCGAGCCGAGTTGAGAATGAACGCCCAGCGGCAGCCAAAGATCCGGACCGACGAGCGCGCTCACGCCGCTGAATCCATCCTGGGCGACGCCGATAACCGTATACGGCTGGCCGTTCACTTTAAGCGTTGAACCAACGAAATCGGCGCGGCCACCCATCCGCTTCCACAAACTGAAGCTCGCCACCGCGACGGCGATCTCGGCGTTGGGTCTCGCTTCTTCGGCGTTGTAAAAACGTCCGAGTGCCGGCTTCGCGCCCATCATCGAGAAAAAATTGTCTGAAGTGAGGAAGACGAAGCTGCGCTTGAGATCGTGGTCCTGTCCGATACCCGCGACCGCGAACTCGAGCGCGGCGAGATCGGCGAATAGTTCGTGGCTGTTTTGCCGCAGCTCGCGGAATTCTGCGAAAGTGAACGGGCGGTAATCGTGATCCACGCCTTCGCGTGAAGTAAACAGGCCCACTACTTCCTTCTCGCGCACCGGCACGACGGGCCGGAGAAGGGCGCCGTTGATGATCGCGAAAATAGCGGAGTTGACGCCGATGGCGAGCGCGAGCGTGGTGATAGCGACGGCGGTAAAGCCGGGACTCTTGAAGAGCTGACGGAAGGCAAACCGGAAATCCTGAATCATGATCTTACTGATCTGATGCGGTCTGTCGGCGCGGCAGATTCAAGTTTTTTGCGAAGCGGGTCGTTGCGAAATGCGGACAACCGCGCGGACGCAGGCGGCGACAATGGCGCCCAAACCGGCGAGGCCGGTGTGGGCGGCCGAAAGACTTAGGCGGCGACCAGAGGCTCGGTCGGCACGGATTTGCCGCCGAATTTCGGATAGAGAAACCGCGCCGCGAGCGAATCCTTGCGAATAATGGTGGAAGCGCGGGTAACCCCGTTGCCGCGTAACTCTTTCAAGGCGGCGGCGAGCAACAACGTCCCCAGACCGCGGTTGCGATATTCGACCAGCACGCATGGCCCGATGACGATTTGTTCTCCGGCGGTCGAATCCAGGATCGTGCCGCCAATGATGCGAGTGCCATGCCGGAGGGCGAAAGGAATCGAACCCTCGTTCGCCGCGGCTTTCTCCGTCGTGCGTTCGACCCAGGCGCCGATTTCGTGCATGGCCGAATTCCAGCTCGGATCGAGCGAGAGCGATTTCTCGATGACCTGACCCAGGATCGAGTATTCATCGGCGCCGATTCGCTCCACGCGATAGGACTTCGGCGGAGTCGCAGGCGCCGCAAGCTCGGCGCCCAAGTCCCAGAAAAAGTTAAGCCATTGGCCGGGCGAATTGATCATAGCTGCGCGTTTATCTTTCGCGCGATCAGGGCCGAGCGGACGCGGCCCGTGAAATTAAATTGCCTGCGCCGCGGCGAGGGCCGCCTTGAAGGGATGATATTCTTCGCGGTGGTGCGCGGTGGCGCGGCGAAGAACTGGCTTGAGATTGGCGAGGTCGGCGACATTGACGATTTGATCGACACTTTGCACGAAAGCGTTGATCGCGTCATTTGTCGCGAAGCGATTCGTTAACAAAATGACGAAATGGTCCCGTCGTTGTCCGCCCGGCCGCCGCGTCATCTCCCGGAGAATCGGATTGTCGGTAATGGTCGTGCCTTTGAAATTCTCGAAGATGATGACGAGGTCGTAGCTGTAGGTGCGCAGCTTGAGGATGACATCGTCCTCGAACAGACCCAGGTGGACTTTGTAGCCCATGTCGATGAGCTGCGGCACGATGGCTTTTTGGTAGCCCTCGTGATCGACGCAAACCAGCGCGGTATTGTCGCCGGCGTCGAAGACGGTGTTTTCGTGATCGTGATGCATGACTTAGTGGAAGGCGGGCGTCGGCATGTCCATTTGCAGTCCCGAATCGAACTCCGTCTCGAGCCCGCGCGATTTTTGCATGAGATCGATGCCGCGAGTGATGCGTCCCTTGCGCGAAGCGAAGAGCGTCGCGGTTTCTTCGGTGATATGGCCGTTCTCGTAGGCATTCAAAATTGACTGGTCGAATGTCATCCAACCCAGTTGTGAACTGGCTTCGATGATTTCGTAGAAGCTGCGGTGTTCGCCTTCGCCGATCGCGATGGCTTCTTTCGTGCGCAGATTATTGCCGAGGATTTCCGTGAGCAATTGGCGGCCCCCGCCGACCTTCGGCGCGAGGCGCTGACTGACGACGTAACGTAATACATCGGAGAGACGAATGCGCAGTTGCTGTTCTTCGCCGAGCGAGAACAGGCCGAGAATACGATTGATCGACTGGCCGGCATCGACGGTGTGCAGGGTGCTGAGCACGAGGTGGCCGGTCTCGGCTGCCATGAGCGCGACTTCGACCGTGGCGCGATCGCGCATTTCGCCGACCAGAATCACTTTCGGGGCCTGACGCAGAGCGGCGCGGAGGCCGTTCGGATAATTATTAAAATCGTGGCCCAACTCGCGTTGATTGAAAGTCGCGCGCCGTTTCGGGTGCACGAACTCGATCGGATCTTCCAGCGTCACGATGTGGACGGGCTGCGTCTCGTTCAGTTCGTTGAGAATGGCTGCGAGCGTCGTCGTTTTACCGCTGCCGGTGGCGCCGGTCACGAGAACGAGGCCGGTCTTTTCTTTCGCGATCAGACGAAAGACGTCGGGCAGGCCGAGTTTTTCCAAGGTCGGAACGGTGCCTTCAAGCTTGCGCAAAACGATCGAAAAGTGGCCGCGTTGCCGAAAAATATTGACGCGAAACCGAGCCTCTTCGTTGAAGGAATAGCTGCAGTCGCAGGAGCCGGAGCTGAAATAGTCGTAAAGCAATCGCTGGTTGCCCTGCATCAGTGCCATCGC
>JBBSEO010000076.1:0-9443 GCA_038239645.1 Chthoniobacterales bacterium
CACGTGCGCGGCGGTGTGATTATCCGGCGCCAGATGAGGATCTACTACCTCGGGCTGAAGTGAAGGTTCGTTCATGGTTTCCTAGAGCAAGTAGAAGAGCGGAAAGACGAAGATCCAGACCAGATCGACGAAGTGCCAGAATAGGCCGGAAACTTCGACGCGGTTCGCGAGGTGTTCCGGGTTCTGACGATAAAGACGCGTGCTGGCTGGTAGGAGCATGTAACAAAAGACCAGGACGCCGCCGAGGACGTGAAGGCCGTGCAGACCCGTGATCGTAAAATAGGTGGCGAAGTAGGCGCTGTGCCGGGGAAGGAACATGTTCGCATATTGCACGTCTTCCTTGTCGATCGTGGCGATCTTGTCGGTATGCGGTAAGGGAAAAAAGTGGGGGCGATCGCTACTCGGGTTGGTCGGATCGGCATTCACGGGGTCGAGCGCGACTTCGTACTCCTTGATCGCGGGATTTTTCATCGCCGCCGGATTATGGAGATGTCCGGTAATCTCCTTTCGGGGCGAGAGTCCCTTGGCCAGCAGGTGCTTGTTCCCCAAGTAAGATTCGTACTTGGCCAGGGCATCTTCCTTAATGAAGACACCGAAATGCTCGAACTTCTGGGGCCATTCGTAGGCGAGTTTCACGACCAGGAAGGTCACGCCACAAAGGATGGTAATGAACATGTAGATGCGATAACGGGCGAACTGCCGCATCTTGAGTGCCGCCCAGGCCAGGACCACCGTGACGGACGAGGCAATGAGAATGGCCGTATTCATTGTGCCCACCGGGACATTGAGCAGGCCGTGCGGCCAATCGCCCGGCGCAGCATCCAGGCGCAGGAAAATGTAAGCGGAAAAAAGACCGCCAAAGAGCATGACTTCACTGGCGAGGAAAAGCCAGATGCCAATCTTGGCGTTCCAAAGCCCGGTATCACGCCGGGCGGTTACGGTATAGGGAATTTCCATCTGCTAACAATCGTTAGGCATGCACCACGGGATCAGGAGTGACCACTGGTCGACTTCCCTCCCCCGCCTCCATCGGATCGCTCTGCATGGTGTAATCTTTCCCGCGGCGCGGCAGGCTATATTCGTAGGGGCCGCGATAGGCAACCGGTTCCGTCACAAAGTTGCCATGACCGGGAGGCGAGGGCGCGTTCCACTCCAGCGTGGTCGCGTCCCAGGGATTGTCGTTCTTGACCTTCTCACCCTTCCAGATGCTGTAAAAGAAATTGAAGATGAACGGGAGTTGCGCGAGACCCATGACCCAAGCCGCGATCGAGATTGGCTGATTCCACTGGAAGCCGGTAAGGCCCCAGACTTTCTCGTTGGCCAGGTTCCAGCCCTGACCGCCGTCATACCAGCGGCGATGCATGCTGAGCATACCCTGGAGGAACATTGGTAAGAAGATGACGTTCATGCAGATGAGCGAGGGCCAGAAATGGACCTTGCCCCAGAACTCACTCATCATCCGGCCGGTCGCCTTCGGGAACCAGAAGTAGATGCCAGCAAAGAGCGCGAAGATCGTGCCCGGCGCGACGATGTAGTGGAAGTGCGCGATGACGTAGTAAGTATCGTGCAGGTATAAGTCAGCCGAATTGAAGGCGAGCGGAATGCCCGTTAGTCCACCGATACCGAACATGGGAAGGAAGGCGGTGGCGAAGAGCATCGGCACGGTAAAACGAATCGAGGCGCCCCAAAGCGAGATAAAGAATGCGCTGAGAATGATGACGGAAGGAATGGAAATAATCATCGTCGTCAGCTGGAAAAAAGCGCTGACCGTCGTGCCCATGCCGGTGAGCCACATGTGATGGGCCCAAACGATGAAGGAAAGGAAGCCGAGCACGAGCGCGGCGAAAACTAACGATTTATAGCCCCAGAGCGGCTTCCTCGTATTGTTCGCCAGCACTTCAGCCACGATTCCCATGCCGGGAAGAATCAGGACGTATACTTCCGGATGGCCGAGGAACCAGAAAAGATGCTGCCAGAGAAGCGGGCTGCCGCCGCCGCTGACGTGCATCGGCGCCCCATTCACGACCAGGCCGGCGGGAATAAAAAAGCTCGTGGAAGCGAGTCGATCCATCAGCTGCATGACCGCAGCCGCTTCCAGCGGCGGGAAAGCCAGGAGGAGGAGAAAAGCGGTGATGAATTGCGCCCAGACAAAAAACGGCAACCGCATCCAGGTCAGGCCCGGAGCGCGCAGTTGAATGATCGTGGTAATAAAGTTCACCGCGCCGAGAAGCGACGAGGTAATGAGAAAGACGAACCCGATCAGCCACATCGTCTGACCGTTGAAAACGGGATTATAGTCCGGCCCCTGATCAGCGATAACGGCTAGCGGCGTGTACGACGTCCAGCCACCCTTGGCCGCGCCTCCGGGAACGAAGAAGCTCGCGAGCATAATCATGCCGCCGACCGCGAAAGCCCAGAAACTGGCGGCATTGATCTTGGGGAAGGTCATATCCGGCGCGCCGATCTGGAGCGGCACGACGAAGTTACCGAAAGCGGCGAAGGCGACCGGCACGATGCCGAGGAAGATCATGATCGTGCCGTGCATGGCGCCGAGGGAATTGTAGAACTCGGGCGTCATCTTGCCGTCTGGCATACTGCCGGGGCCGAAGAAATGCCCGAGCGCCGTTCCGATCACGGGCAGGGCGCGGCCGGGGTAGGCGAGCTGCCAGCGCATCAGCATCATGAGGGAAAAACCGAAGAAGAGAAAAAGCAGCCCGCAGATGCCGTATTGGATGCCGATCACCTTGTGGTCGGTGGAGAAAATATACTTACGCCAAAAGCCGAGCTCGTGGTGCCCGTGATCGTCGTGCGGTGAATTAGGATCGTGTGCGGCGTGAATGTGAGTCGCTTCCATGTGAAAATTACGCGCTTAAATATCGGGAGACGAAACGCGTTTGCAAAGACGGAAATTTCGAGACCACGGCGAAAATTACGCCGCCGTTTCTTCCGGCGCGGTCTTTTCCGCTTCGAGTTGCACTTCACGGAAACGCCGAAGCTCGTGATCTTTCAGGCTGCATTCGAAGAGATCGCGGTTGATCGCCTGCGCCGCGGCGGCGCCCTGGCCAGCGGCGATGATCATCTGGCAATTCGCAGGGGTGACGCAGCCGGCCGCGTAAAGCCGCTTCACTTTCGTGCGCATACATTGGTCGACCTCGATCTGGCCCTCTTCGTCCAGCGTCGCGCCAAGTTGCTCCGCCAGGCTGGTGTGAAAAGTGTCACCGCGCGTCGTAAAAATGTAATTGATCTTCACTTTCTCTTCGTCCGCGAAAACGAGCGCCTTAATCTTTCGTCCGCGATGCTCGACGCCGGTGACTTTCGCCTTATGCACCGGAATTTCGTATTCCCGCAGCCAGGCCGCGTGCTTTTTGCTCCACCTTACGCGCTCGCCATTCGTGACGACGACGACACAGGGTGAATAACAAAGCATGCCGAGCGCGTACTCGACGGCGTCGTTACCGGCGCCGATGACCGCGATGTTTTTTCCGCGCACGCGGTAGCCGTCGCAGTCTTTGCAGAAGAACATGCTGTGTCCGAGGCATTCCCGGACGTCAGGAATTGCCGGCGGGATGTGAAAGATTCCGGTCGCGAGGAGGAGACGTCTAGCGCGATAGCGCTTCTTCGCGCCTTTCAGCGCGAAATATTTCCCAGTGTTCTTCGCCGACTTGATTTCATCTTTCACGAACTGCACGCCGTATTCTTTCGCCTGCTTCCGGCCGAGCTGGAGCAACTCCTCGCCACCCACCCCTGCGGGAAACCCGAGGTAATTCTGCACGTCGGGTTCCCATTTCGCCATCGAACGACCGGAATCGATCACGAGCGTGTCGCGCTGGGCCCGGCCAAGGTAAATCGCCGCGGACAACCCCGCGATGCCCCCGCCGATGACCGCGACCTCATGAATATTTGGATTCTGCAGGTCCTTTGCCTCGATCACGCGCTTAACATACGCGCGCCGGGGGTTCTTGGAACAATGAGTTTTCGACCGGACGGCAATTTGTTCGACCCGGGGGACGCGCGATAGTCGCCGCGTGCACGTGGCCCCGCGAAAATCGACCAGCGCTTGTGAAATGCGGACCGACCGCGCAGCCCGCATTCTCTGGTCGACCGATGCGTCGATTTACCAGATCGAGCCGCGCGGGGTGGCGTTCCCGCGCTCGGCCGCGGAAGCGAGCGCCGCGATGACGCGCGCGCTGGAGGATGGAATCTCGATCACGCCGCGCGGCGCGGGCACGAGTTTGGTCGGCAACGCAATTGGCGACGGCCTGATCGTCGATTTTTCGCGCTACAACCGGCAGATCACCAACCTTGATCTGGAGCGCCAACGCGTTCGCGTGGGCGCCGGGGTGGTGCTCGATCAGTTGAACGCCTTTTTGAAGCCACACGGTTTCTGTTTCGGGCCCGACGTCGCGACGAGTTCACGCGCGACCATCGGCGGCATGATCGCGAATAATTCCTCCGGCGCGCGCGTGCCGATTTATGGCACAACGGCCGATCACGTCCTCGCGACCGAGATTGTCCTGACCGATGGGCGGATTGAAACCATCGGCGCGGAATCGGCGGCGCTGACGCCGGAGCGAGAACAGATGTGGAAAATGGTCAGCGCGGTGTCGCATGAGATCGCCGCGCAAATGCCGCCGGGAATGTTGAAGCGCTGGCCGGGCTATGGAATCGAACGTTTTTTGCGCGCGCCGCAAAACCTGAACGAACTTCTCGCAGGGAGCGAAGG
This sequence comes from Chthoniobacterales bacterium, assembly GCA_038239645.1. GTDB lineage: Bacteria > Verrucomicrobiota > Verrucomicrobiia > Chthoniobacterales > UBA10450 > AV69. Next base: position 4,724 of record JBBSEO010000076.1, read on the forward strand.
CACGCTCGCGGCGATCTTTTCCGCTGAACTAAAAATCTCGCCATTGCCGCGGGCGAAAGGTCTCGGCCTGATTTTTTTTGCGAGCGTGGACGAAGCGATGCAGGCGACGGTCAGCCTGCTCGATTTGAAACCGGCGGCGATCGAACACATCGACCGGCCGTTGCTCGAACAAACGCGCGGCCAGCTTTTGTTCCAACCGGCGCGCGATCTCATGCGCCTCGACGCCGAACCGTGCGCGGCGATTTTGATTGTCGAATTTTACAACGACAACGTCGCGGAACGTCTGGCGATGATGCAGGCGCGCAAGCTGGGTTTGCGTTCGCAAATTGTCACGGGCGCCCGCGAAATGAGCCTGGTCTGGGCGGTGCGCAAAGCGGGGCTGTCGCTTCTGACCGGCTGCATCGGGCCGGCGAAACCAGTCGCGTTCATCGAGGACGCGGCGGTGCGGCCAGAGCAGTTGCCCGAGTATGTTCGCGGGCTGGAGGCGATCATGGGCGAAGTCGGCCTCGACGCTTCCTATTATGGCCACGCGGCGAGCGGACTGTTGCACGTCCGGCCAGTGGTTGATCTGCATCAGCCGAGTGACTTGAAAAAATTCCGGCAGGTTGCCGACCAAACTTCGGCGCTGGTGAAACAGTTCAAGGGCTCGCTCTCGGCCGAGCACGGCGTGGGAATCGCGCGCACGGAATACATGCGCGAGCACTTGGGCGACGAATTGCTGGCGCTGATGCGCGAGATCAAGCGCGTCTTTGATCCGCGCGGCGCGATGAATCCGGGCAAGATTTTCGATACCGGCGTTTTTCGGATCGATTCGCATCTGCGAAAAAATTTCGAGAACCCGCTGGAGTTGCCATTTCGGCCGCGGCTCGCCTTCGCCTTCAAGGATGGATCGTTCATCGGCAACCTCGAGCAGTGCAACGGCTGCGGCGGCTGCCGTAAAGATGCGCCGACGATGTGCCCTACGTTCATCGCCACGGGCGAGGAAATTTTGTCGACGCGCGGGCGCGCGAACATCATTCGTCAGGCTCTTCTCCAGCGCGAAGCCGGCGCGCTGGAAGGATCCGAATTGGCCGATGCACTCGGCGACTGTCTCTCGTGCAAAGCCTGCACCACGGAATGCCCATCGAATGTTAACCTCGCCCTGCTCAAGGCGGAGTTGCTCTACGCGCGCCATCAAAAAAATGGCCTCGGATTGCGCGAACGCGTGCTGAGTCGCCCTGATCTCCTGGGCGAGCTCGGCTGCATCGCGCCCAAACTGGCGAACGCCTCTTTGAGATTCAGCCCACTGCGCTCGTTCATGGAAAGCACGATCGGCCTTTCCGCCGGGAGAGCGCTGCCCGAATATGCCAGCGAGCGGTTCGACGTCTGGTTTAACAAAAACTCTCGCAGCGATCGTCGAGAGCGGAGGGAAGAGCGGGTCATCCTCTGGGACGACACGTTCGTGCGCTATCACGAGCCGCATATCGGCATCGCAGCGGTAAACGTCCTCGAAGCGCTCGGGGTTCAAGTCTCGTTAGTTCGCGGAAGAAAATGCTGCGGCCGGCCCGCCTTCAGTCAGGGCAATCTCGATCTGGCGGCAAAAATGGGAGCGCATAATCTGCAGCTCCTGCGCGGATCGAAGTCGCCGATCATTTTTCTGGAGCCGTCGTGCTACTCGATGTTCGTCGAGGATTATCGCGAACTGAAGATCGAGGGCGCGCCGGAAATGGCGGCGCGCAGTTACCTCTTCGAACAATTCGTCGACGAACGCTTAAAGGGGGCGCCGGAGCGCGCCGCGATCTTTGCCGAGCGCTCGGAGAAGATTGCGATTCATGCGCATTGCCACGCCAAGTCGATCTTGAAACCAGGCTTCATGGCCCCGCTGCTGGAGCGAATGCCGGGGCGAAAGGCGCAACTCCTCGAGACGGCCTGCTGCGGGATGGCGGGCGCCTTCGGCATGATGCAGACCAAACAGGAATTATCGCGCCAGGTCGCGGCGCCGATGCTGACGACAATCGAGGCCGCACGGGCCGATGTCCTCGTTGCTTCGGGCACAAGTTGCCGGCACCAGATTTCGGAGCTGTCGCGTTTCCAACCGCGCCATCTCGCCGAAGTAATGGCGGATGGACTCGCTCGTTAGCTCAACCAAAACTGCGGATTTTCGGCCAGATGATCGACCATGGAGTCCGCGGATGGCGGCAGAGGAAAATGTCCGGATGATCTGTGGTCTCCTCGTTCGCCACACCTTCGCGATTGGTGATGTGACCGACGAGCTCGCAGGAATCAAATCTGCCCTCGAGCCTTTTCGCGCTCGCGCCCAGAACGATCAGAACCTCCGGAGGCGGATCGCCATAACCGCGGAGCCAGAAAGAATTCACCGGTGAAATCGCGGGCGGAAGACCATATTGCGGGCCGTAGAGATTGATGGCGCCGGCTTCGCCGTAGTTTCCGCAGAGGATCTGAACGCGCGCGCGATCGGCCGGCGGCAGCGCGTCGCGAATCTGCGCGACATTTTTCGCCAACTCCTGCCAGCCGATTTCTTCGACGAGGTCGCCGTTGATCGCGACCATGCGATGCCACCAGTGGGTGTTGACCTCCGCGATGGGCAAAAACATTGCCCCCAGCATGACAGCGGTCGCGAGCAATCCGGTGAAAGCGAGGGCGGTCACGGCCACGCGCCAGCCCCGGCCGGAATTTTGGAGCAGCATTTCGCCGAAGGTCGCCCCACCGGCATAGAGCATCGGATACGCCGGCGCGAGGTAATAGCCGCGGCCCCGGCCGAGCAGGAAAAGAAGCAACGGCACCAGAAACATCCAGCCGAGAATCCGAAAGAAGCGGCCGCGCTGGTTAAAGAAATAAAAATATAGCCCGAGAAATGCGAGCGGGAGCGCGAGCAAGGTTAGCTCGAGCTGATCCGGCAGAAAATCTTTCGTCCGGCCGATTCGAACATCGCGCGCGTGAATGTAGCGGAGAAATTCAAGCGAGATAAACTGATGGCGCCATTGCCAGAGGAAATTCGGGAGGAAAATGAGCAGGGCGAGCGCGACGCCGAGCCAGAGCCATTTGCTTTTGATTTGGTGGCGAAGATCGCTGGTGAAAAATCCGACCCCGATTCCTGCAATGAGAAAAGGCATGCTGTATTTACTCATCATGCCGAAGCCGATGGCCGCGCCGACGGCGAGCCACCAACGCGCATCGCCGCTCCGGCGAAGGCGCAGGATAAAATACGCGACCAGGACCCAGGCGAGAAAATCGAAGGAGACGTATTGCATCAAGGTGCCGAGGGCGAGCGTGATCGGGAGCGTGGCGCAGGCAGCGAGCAGTTGAGCGATGCGGCCGGCACCGAGCTCACGCGCGATCAGCCCGGTGAGCAAGATCGCGCTGGCGTCGGCCAGCGAAGCGAAGAAACGAAAGCCGACGAGGGAAGTGCCAAAAAGGTGGAGCGAGAGCCACCCGAAAAATGGTGTGACCGGCGGATAAGCGACGTAGCCCCAGGCGAGGTGCCGCGCATCGTCGAGCGTGGCCAGCTCGTCGCGATGAAATCCGTAACGATCGCCCGTCAATAAATGCGCGATCACACTGAGAACGGCGGGCGCCAGAATCAGCCACAGGCCGCCGCGACGAGCCAGGCGGGGCGATGCTTTATTCACGATTTCTTCGCGCTGAGGGCGATGATTTCGCGAAAATCTTGCGCGCTAAGGGCGTGGACGGAGAGGCGTGACTGCCGCACGAGCGAAAGATTTTTCAATTTCGGTTGGTCCTTGATCCGATCCAGGGTGACCGGATTTTTTAAGGCCTCGAGCGGAATGAGATCGACGGTGCTCCAGTCGCCTTCCTTCGCTGTCGGATCGGGATAAGCGTCACGGACGACTTTCGCGATTCCCACAATTTCTTTCCCGATCACGCTGTGATAAAACAGGACTTCGTCGCCGGGACGCATCGTGCGCAGATTATTGCGGGCGGTAAAATTTCGGACACCGGTCCAGCTCGTTTTCCCATCGCGAACGAAATCGTCCCACGAATAAGCTGAGGGCTCCTGTTTCACCAGCCAGTAGCTTTTTTTCATGCTTCTGCCGGAGCCGTCACTTCCCGGAATTTTCCGGCGCGATCAGGGTTTTGGCGGCTGCGCCCCGGGCGTATTCGCCGAAGCGGCGCCTGCGGGAGGAACTCCCGGTGCCGCACCGGTTTCACCGCCAGGAAGGTTCGCATCCGCGGGAATGGCTTCTAGATCGGCCTCGTGAAACGAAGCTGCGTGGCCGCCGAGTTCCTTGCGCAATGCCGCAATTTGCTCCGTCGAAATCGGCGGCGCCTGGTTCCCCCAGTCACTGCGAACATAAGTGAGGACATCGGCGATCTTGGCGTCGGTCAGCGTCTTTTCCCACGGTTGCATCACCGCCGTGCCAAAATGCGAACCCTTGACCGTGAGCGGACCTTCCAAGCCTTTGAGCACAACCATCGCCGGACGACGCGTGCCGTTGATGACGTATTCCGACCCGGCGAGCGGCGGATATTGTCCGGCAACGCCCAGGCCGTTAGCCTGATGGCAGGTCGCGCAATTCGCACTGAAAATCTTTTTGCCCCGATCCGCCTGGGAAAGTTCCACCGCCGGCCCCTGGGCTTCATTCGGGCCGCCAGTTTTTTTCACCATCGGCACGCTGCCAGGATCGAGGCTCTCGCCGTTAAAATTCCCACTGTAACGCCCGAGGTAGGCGCCGCCAAAAAAGACCGCCAACCCGTAAAC
>JBBSEO010000077.1:0-9368 GCA_038239645.1 Chthoniobacterales bacterium
ACCGTTTCGAGATTGTGATTGAAGATTTCCGGCGCGGCATCGAGCACGAGTTGAAGGCACCAGTCCTGCGCGTGAAAATCCGGGACCAGCACTTCGATCACGATCTTCGGATCCATCGCGCGAACGGCACGGATGGTCCGCGCAAAATGTTCGGCCCCACCGTCTTTTAAGTCGTCCCGCGCCACGGCAGTGATGACGACATGCTTGAGCTTCATCCGCTTGACCGCCTCGGCGACCCGCTGCGGCTCGTCCTCTTCCAGCGCAAAAGGTTTCGCCGTTGTCACCGCGCAAAATCCACACGCGCGCGTACACCGATCACCCGCGATCATCATCGTCGCCGTTCCCTGGCTCCAGCATTCCCAGCGGTTGGGACATTGCGCGCTCTCACAAACCGTGTGCAGGCGCAAGTCGGAGATCAGCGCTTTGGTCGAAAAAAACACCGGGTTCGATGGCAAACGCACCTTGATCCACGGCGGCTTTTGCTCGCGATGGAGGGCGGGATCAATTTTCGCACACGACATTTCGTGAATGGTAACGGACTCAGCGCTGTGCCACAAGCGCGCTACATTTGCCGGCGGTCGGTCAAGGCCTGGTAGAGGGTCAATTCGTCAGCCGACTCGAGGCCGCCGCCGGCGGGGAGGCCGCGCGCGATGCGGGTTAATCGAATCGGTTTGTCCTTGAGCAACTCAACGAGATAATTTGTCGTCGCTTCTCCTTCGACATCGGCGGCCAGCGCGAAAATAATCTCGGAAAAGTTTTCGCGCTCGACCCGATCGAGCAGTTGGGCGATGCGCAAATCTTCCGGGGTGACGTGATCGAGCGGCGAAATCCGGCCGCCCAGCGAATGATAGCGCCCGCGGAAAGCGCTCGTTTTTTCGAGGGGGAGAATGTCGGTCGGCTGCTCGACCAGGCACAGCTGATCCATGGCGCGCGAGTCATCGCGACAAATATCGCAAAGTTCTCCCGTGGAAAAAAATCCACATAACTGACACGGCCTCACCCCACCACGCGTCGCGGAAATGGCCGCAGCGATGTGCTCCGGCTGATCGTGACGCGCCTGCACCATCCAGAGGGCGATTCGTTCCGCCGAGCGCGGCCCAACGCCGGGCATTTGCCGGAGTTGCACGATTAAATCCCGCAACGCCGGCGGATACTCGATCCGTTTCAATTGTCGCCGTCGACGAGATGAAGCGCGAGCGGCTCGAGCCGGCGCAAATAAACGTTGAGCGGTTCGTCTTCGACCTCGTCCGGCCCACGCGCCTTCTGAAATTCCGCGTAGGCTTCACCCCAACGCTTTTCGCGATAAAGGACCACGCCATTCCAGAAACAGTCGCGGCGCTCGACCAAATCTTTTGGCGCCTCTTTTGTTTCCGCGAGCGGCTCGTAAATTTCATGGCGCTCGTGCGAGGTCATGCCTCCGAGAAAGTCGATCGGGCGCGCGACGAACCGATCGCTCGCCAGCTCAAAGGAGCGCGGCCCGATCAGAATCCGCGACCCATAAAGGCGATTGGCGCTGGCGAAACGGCGAGCCAGTTCAATCGGTTCGCCCATCAGAAAAAGATCTTCCCCTTCCGTCGCGGGCGACGAAAGCATCTGACCGGAGCTGACGCCGACGTGCACATCACCCGGGCTATCGCCGTTGTCGCTTTTCGTCGCTATCGAAAGCGCGCGAGTCAAGGCGAAGGCCGCGCTAATCGCGCGGTTGGCGTGATCCTTGTCGTTGTCGTGAAAACCAAAAAGCGCGACCACTCCTTCCCCGTCTGTCGCGTGGACATAAGCGCCGGCCTTGAGCAGGATCTCGCGGGCATGGGCGATGAATTTTTGATTGGCGCGCGCGACTACTGACGGGTCGAGCGTATCCGCAAGTTCGTATTTGTTCGCGAGATCACAGACGAGCGCGCTGACGTCGGCAAAGCGCGGGTCGCGGTTGAATTCGAGATCGCCGCGGCGAATTCGTTCGAAATCCTCTTCCGACAACCGCGTGCCGAGCCCACCGCCGGCGGCGCGCCGCGGGAGACGGGTGGGGAGCGACGGCGTGGCCCAGCCTAGGAGATAACTTACGATCGCCGCCAGAGCGGCCGGGATCGGTTGGAACAGCGCTTGATAAAATCCGCAGATCAGTGCGAGCGCGAATAGTTCCGCCACGAAAGCAAGGACGAGAACCAGCGTGCGGCCCTTTCCTCGCGTGGCGGAAATGGTCAGCCAGGCGACGAAGAAGGCCGACGCGGCGATGATAAAATATTGCGCCGCCTCGGGCAGGCGATGAATCGCCGACGGTCCAGCCAGGGCAGTGGCCGTCGCCGTTTCCAGCGGGAGGAGGATGCCGAAGCGATGCAGTAACGCCACCACCGCGGTCGCGATCGTTCCGACGAGAAAAAGCAAAACTGCCGGTCGTTTCATGAGTTTTCCTGGCGCGCAGGATAGTACGACTGCACGACCAAGTCGCTCAGAAATTTATCCGGCGCGTCCACCGCCGCGGCGGACAGGGTAAACTTTCGCTGCCCCGAACTGTTGCCCAGCAAATTCAGGCCGAAATGAAAATCACGGAAAAGATGCGCCGTGAGATCAGCCATCGACATTTTCTCCGCCTGGGCACGCTCGATCAGGCGCTGCCGGGCGGCTGGTTCGAACGCCAATTCGATCTCATGCTCGCGCGCAAACTTCTGCGAGAACTGGTCGATTTGTTGATCGAGCACGACGACCTCGTGCCGATGCCCTTCCGCGAGCAACCGTTCCAGCACCTTCTTCGGTTCATTCACCAGCTCCGCCGTCACCCGGAGCTGGCTGATGCCGGAGCCGGCGAGAAAGAATTTGAAATCGCGGAACAATTTCTCCCAAACGGTGAGCAAACCTCGCGCGCCGGTTTTCTCCTTTGCCGCCTCTCCGGCGATCAAGCGCAAGGCCTCGTCTTCGAAGCTGATCGCGATTCCGTAGGCGCGGAAAGCGCGCTCGTATTGCCGGAGCAGACTGCCTTCCGAAAACTTCATGATGTCGAAAAGATCGTCGGCACTCAATTCCTCGCAGACCACCCGCACCGGCAACCGCCCGATAAATTCCGGCTCGAACCCGAATTCGATGAAGTCCGTCGTGGTGACATGCTGGAAAATCTCGTTGTCCATGACGCGAATCGGGTCGGCGCTAAAACCGATCTGACCGCGGGCGATCCGTTGGGCGACCTGACCTTTGAGCCGCTCGAACGCTCCACTAACGACAAATAGAATATCGCGGGTGCTGATCGTCTGGCGATTCGATTTCCCGCGGCGCTGGAATTCCATCGCCGCCTGAATCTGTCCCTGCAAATCCATCGCGCTGCGCAGCGGCACTTCGGTTTCTTCCATGAGCTTGAGCAGCGTTGTCTGCACGCCGCGACCGCTCACATCTCGCCCAGCCAGGTTCGAAGCGGCGGCGATCTTGTCGATCTCGTCGATGTAGATGATGCCGAACTGCGCGCGGCCGATGTCGCCCTCGGCTTTGTGCACCAGCTCCCGCACCAGGTCTTCGACGTCGCCTCCGACGTAACCGGTCTCGCTGAACTTGGTCGCGTCCGCCTTCACGAACGGCACCTTGATCAACTCCGCGATATGCTTGATCAGGTAGGTCTTTCCGACGCCGGTCGGCCCCACGAGAATGACGTTCTGTTTCGCGTATTCCGTCCTGCCCGCCCTGACCGGATCTTCGTTTTCCAGCCGCCGCACATGCCGGACGTGGTTGTAATGATCGCAAACGGCGATGGAGAGAACCTTTTTCGCTTCATCCTGCTTGATCACAAACCGATCGAGGTGGGCCTTGATCTCGCGCGGCAGAAAATTGAAATCGAAATTTGGCGCGGGCGTTTCCGGTGACTTTTCCTCACTACCGGTCTCGACGTTTTCCGGTTGCGTCATGGTGGTAAACGCGACGCGATCGCCGAAGTTCGTTTTCATGAACTCCGAGAGCTTGGATTTCAGCTCTTCCGGGCTGGGAAAGGTAGGATTCTGCTCCATCAGGAGCGAAAACGTAACACTGCCTCCCGCAGTGTAAACGGCGAGACCGTCTTACTACCGCGTGGCGATGGCTGGCTCGCTCGCGAAAAATTGTTCCGCTTTCTTCAGCGCCTGCGTCGGGCCGGCATACTTCCCTTTCGCGTAGGAATCGGCCAGAACCTTCCCGCTGGCATCGACGAAGACGAGATCGGGAATGCCGTCGCCAGCGTATTTGAGCAGCGACGCCATGGTCGGGATTTTCGCATAATCGATCGCCGGCCAAGGCATGCCGGCGTCTCGGACGTAGGCGGCCATTGCTTCCGGGGTCTTGTCGGAGCTAATGAAAATAATTTCGAGCTCGGGATGATCGGCGGCGACTTTTTGATACCAGGCCACCAGTTGCGGCGTGAATTTCCGGCAGGGCGGGCACCAGTGGGCGGAGAAGTAGAGCGCGTAGATCTTCTTCCTGTTCAAGTCTTCGTCGTTGTAGGAAACGAGCAGGCCATTGCGGTCTCGCACCAGGTTGCCTTTGACCGCCTGCGCGATGACATCGGCCGGATAGGTTGCGACCGATTTTTTCGCAGCGTCGCGCGGAGTCGGCGCTATCCGGGCCGCGAGCGCCCGTTCTTCGGTCTCTTCCTGTTTGCGGCGCGCCCGCTCCAGTTCGTCCTTCGGCGCGTTGTACTTGCCGTTTTGAATTTCATCGAGCAGTTCCGCGCTCGCGCCCGCATCCTTTAGTTGCTTGCGCTTGGACTCGTCCAGAGTTTCCGCGAAATGACGCACGGTCAGCTCGTCCTCCACCGCCCGCAGGGAGTAGCCCGAACGAAGCATCAGGCTGATTTCCTTCACCGTCAGCGGCAGCGTTGCCCCCAGCGCCGTCAGCGTCAGAGCGAAAAAGAGGATCAAAGCGGTCCGCACACCTGCAATCGAGCAGGAGCCTTGCCAGCCAGGGGGCTAGCGACCGGCAGTCTCGAAGAATTTTCGAGCCCCCTTTTTGTCCGGCGTCATCCCAGCGTCGAGTAACGGTTTCGCTGCGTCCGTCGCGCCCATGGCCCAGGCGAAAACACCGCAATTCCATTTTCGCGATTGATCCGCCGCGAACGAGGCTGAGGCCGCGAGCAGGTTGGCCGCCGGCACCTTGTCCCATGCCATCGGCGCTTCGCCGTAGGGCAGACGCAGCCGCAATTCATTGGCGGTCGCCCCGATGATGCCGGTGAACTCAAGATTGTTGGCGTGAATCTGTCCGCGATAACCGCGTGCGTTCAGATCGGCGATCAACGTTTCCTTCCATTGCACCAGCCAGTTCGCCACCTCCACGCACTTCGCTTGCGCTTGCTTCAATGCCGGCTCGTTCAATTTCGGCTGACGCGCCGCGGCGAGGGCGCCAGCGAAATCCAATGCCGAAACGCGATCGCGAAAACTTTGTAGCGCACTGTCCCATAACGGTGTCTCCCGGGCGACGAGCTCCTGCCTTTGCTTTTCCTGGGCCGCGCGGTCGTTCGCCTCCAGGTCGCCCACGCGATTCGCGAGCAGCTTCTCTTCCATCGCAGCCTCGGTCGCAATCGGCGTTTCTTTCTGCAATTTTGCAATCAAACCGCGCAACTGCTGGAGGGAATCTTTGGCGGAATCACTGCCGCTGGCCGCGGCCTTTTTCTCACGCCACGCCACGAAGCCCCGGCAATCATCGAGATATTTCTGCGCCAGCGGCTTGTAGTCCATCATCCAGGCGTTCTCGCCTTTCGCCGAAGCGTGAACCGCTTCGGCCAGAAGATCAGAAGCTTCGGCCAGGCGCCCCAGCGCGACATCGGTCAGGCCCAGAAAAATCAGAGGAAAGAGGCGAGCATTCTGGGGTTGAGCCGGCAAATCGCCCACGAGCACGGTGCTGTGCGCGGCGGTTCTCCGGGTCGTTTCCGTAAGCAGATGCGGCAAGTCGCGGTCAGTGAAACCCGCGGTGCCGGCGTTCTCGATTTCCTGCAACGCCTGCCGCATTTGCGTCTCCTCGCGACCGAGCAAGGCTGCCAGTGCCTGATTTAATTTCACCCAGGCGAACTGCGGCTCTTTGGCGCGCACTTCCATGCCGACGCGGGCGAACGCGGCCCGTGCTTCCGCGTATTTGGCGGCAAGGAGCAATTGCCGGCCGCGGGCAAATTCACGCTCGAAGTCGAACGCGGGTGAAGGGCTCACCATCGGTGACTTCGGGGAATTCTTCGCGGCGACAATGGGGCGGGGGCGCGCATGCAGGAAAAACCAGCTAACGATAACTAGTAATAAAGCCACCACCAGGGCGCTCCCGATGATCAGCGCCCGGGTGCGGCCCCCGCTCGCTCGGCCTGACAGTTTGGTGAGGGAATTTTCCAGGGCGTTGATCGTTTCGTCATAAGAATTGAAGCGATCGTCCGGGCTAGGCGCCATCATGCGCGCGATCGTTTCCGAAGTCCGTTTCGAAACTTCGGGAAACACTCGGGCGAGAGCGCGCGGCCGGTTCTTCAAATTCCGCAATTCCGCCGCCGAGTTGGTATCGCCCTCAAACGGCGGAACGCCGGCAAGAGCGTGAAACAACGTTGCGCCCAGGCTGAAAATGTCGCTGCGAAAATCCTCCGGGGCATGGTCGAGCCGCTCCGGCGCCACGTAATACGGCGTTCCCCAAATCTCCGCGGACGATTTTCCTTCCGTTTCCGCGATCCCGGCCAGGCCGAAATCGGTAATTTTGGCGCTGCCATCGCCAGCAAAGAGAATATTCGCCGGCTTTACATCGCGGTGAATCAGTCCCTTGGCATGCGCCGCCCGCAACCCGCTGGCGATTTGGACTCCAGCCGCCAGAACGTCGCGCTCGGGCAGGCGCCCTTTCTCACCGATCAGATCGTCGAGGCTACCGCGCTCGACCAATTCCATCACGAGATAGAACTGGTCGTGGTCGCCGCCGACGGTGAAGACCTGCACCACGTTCGGATGATTGATCAGCGCGGTGATCTTCGCTTCCTGTTGCAACTGCCGGGCGTATTCCGGTTTCGACCAAAGTTCCTTCCGCAGGAGTTTGAGCGCAACGAAGCGATCGAGGCGGAGATCGCGCGCCTTGTAAACTGTCCCCATTCCGCCCGTGCCCAGAGTTTCGAGCAGCTCGAAGTGATCGAAGGTGCGGGCGGCGCGAACTTTTTCGCCGCAAGCCGGGCAAACCACCCGCGACAAAGGCTCGGCTTCGCGCGTGTCGATGGTCGCCGCGCAAGCCGGACACGAAAGGAGGTTCGCGTCGCTCATGGCGGCGATTGTAGCATTCGAGCGTATTGTGTCGCAATGACCACCCCGCGCCTGCGCGAATTCAAGGTTGCGCCGGAGGAAACGCGGCAGCGCCTCGATCTTTTCCTCGCCAGCAAAGCGCCCGAGTTTTCGCGCTCGCGCTGGCAAAGCCTGATCAAGGCCGGCGCGGTCAAGTTGAACGGCGAAGTGCCAAGGGCGCGGGACGAAGTGCGCCGCGGCGATCGCGTGGCGGTGGAAGCGCCAGAGCTAACGAGGATTAACATCGCGCCGGAAGCGATCGCGCTGGAGGTGCTCTTTGAAGATGGGGACCTGCTGGTGCTGAACAAAGCGGCCGGAATTTCCGTGCATCCCGGTGCCGGCCGACACAGCGGGACCCTGGTCAATGCGTTGCTGGCGCATTGTCATGATCTTTCCGGGATCGGGGGCGAGGAACGCCCGGGCATCGTTCATCGCCTCGACAAGGAAACGAGCGGCTGCCTGGTGGTAGCGAAGAATGACGCCGCGCACGTTGAGTTATCGCGCCAATTCGCGGAGCGCGAGGTGGAAAAAATTTATCTTGCTTTGGCGGTGGGAAAGTTGCGTCGCAACGCCGGAACGATTGAAGCCAGCATCGCGCGCCATGCGGTGCATCGGCAAAAAATGCGCGTGAGCGACCGCGGGCGTCCGGCGCAGACCGATTACCGAGTCATCCAAAGCAGCGCGAGCGCAAGTCTGCTCGAGTGCCGCCTGCACACCGGGCGGACGCACCAGATCCGGGTGCACCTGCAACATCTCGGTCACCCAATTTTAGGCGATGCGGTTTATGGCGGGCGGCAACCGATCTCCTTTCCGCGGCAGATGTTGCACGCTTGGAAACTCGGTTTCGCTCATCCGCGCACGGCGGAACGGATGCGCTTCGAGGCGCCGTTACCCGAAGATTTCAGGCAGGCAATGGAGAAGACACTCGGGACTCCGTCCATGCCTTCGACGTCAGCGAAAAAAGCACCGGGAGAATAATCACGCCGCGCAGCCACGGCTCGGCATGCCAGGGCAGAGCGAAGAGTCGCTCATTGAAGAAAAGGTAATAGGCGAAGATCGTGACCGACAGCACGTGCCAGGAATGAGCGCGCCGCCACGTGGCGAAGGGAAGAATCCACACCACGTACCAGGCGTGCAGAGCCGGCGCGAGAATCACGACCGCGGCCAGGCTGTAAAATAATCCGCGGCGCCAATTCCGCCGGTAAATCAACGCGATAATACTGGCCACGACCATAATCACGAGATCGTAGCGGAAGAGGCGCTGATGGTAATTCGAGGCGACGGTTTCCTCGATCAGCCACCAAAAGAGATCGTTCAGGCGGCTGCCCGTGCTGAAGTCGCCGAAGAAATTGGTGAAGAGGGCGCGCGGGTTGCCGAAGACTGCTGCGAGCAGGAGTGGAACAAACAGGGCAAGAATGAGCGACCATGCCCGCCGCCTCAGCGCAAAAGCAGACGGCAAAAGAAGAACAAGCGCGAAGGGCCGGAAAGCGATCGCTATTCCTAACGATAATGCGGCGGCGAAAGACCAGCGCCGAATTTCCCCCTGTTCGAGAGAATAGATCAGGGCGACGAGCGCGAGAATAAAAAGCGCGTCGAAATGCGCGGCGCCGACGAAACTGTAGGCCACCAGCGGATTCCAGGCGAACCAAGCCGCGGCTCGGGCGCCGAGTAATTTTAAGAGCAAGGCGGTGGCGAGGAGTTCAGCGGCGCCGAAGAGAATTTTGCCGAGCAGCGGGCGATGCGCCGAGAGGCCGCGAAAGACGAGTTCCGTGGCCGGCGCAAACGCGGTCGGCTCGTCCGCCCGCGCCAGACTGCGGGTGGTGATTTGTGCCGGGGCGGTGAAGTAGGGGTTCAGGTGGACGCGCTGCAACTGGCCATCGGCCTGGCCGCGCGCGAGTTCGTCGGACGGCGGGAGCGGCGACGCCAGGAGACGAAGCGTGATCGTTACCACCCAAAATATCCCCAGGACTTTGGCCGACGCGCGTGGCGGATGTTGATCCCCATCGCCGTCGCTCGGGAAGACGGTGCCAAATTCACTCGCGGCGATGAGGTAGGCGAGCCCCGCAAGAATGGCGGCGACGACGAACTTGTGGGGCATTGCTTCCGAGGTCCAATCGCCGAACAAATTGAGGG
>JBBSEO010000078.1:0-9328 GCA_038239645.1 Chthoniobacterales bacterium
ATTTCCCTCCGCGCCCGGCGCCGAGGAATCGATCGAGAGCCAGACCACGCCCTTGCTCGTAAACTCACTCTGCAATTTCTGCATGTTACCGCTGCCGTAGTGCTTTTTCACAAAAGGGCACTCCGGATTGAACCACTCCAGCACCACGTACTTGCCCTTGTAATCGGCGAGCGCATGCGCTTTCCCCATCGCATCGGGCAGGCTGAACTGCGGCGCCGCACTGCCGACAGCCGGAGAATCGGCGGCGCGGAGTGTCAAGGCGGAAAGAACCAGGAGCGAGAGGACGAGGGAGCGAATTTTCATGATTAGTTTATTGAGATGCGATTGGATGATCGATGGTTTCGAGTTTTTCCAAGACGATGTTTTTAGTCAGCAATTCCGGAAACAGAAACGGCGTCCTTCCGGAATAAAGCACATAAAGTGGGACACCCGGGCGTCCGAATTGTTTCAACATTTTTGTAATCGCAGGGTCGCCGTTCGTCCAATCCGCTTTCAGTTTCAGGATTCCGCGCTGCGCAAAGGCGCTGCGAACGATGTCGGTTTCGAGCACAGTCGATTCATTGAACTTGCAGGTGATGCACCATTCGGCGGTGAAGTCGATGAAGGTGGGCCGGCCTTCCTGGAGCGCGGCGGCCAAACGCTCCGGGGTGAATTTTTCCCACCCCTCCGGCGCGTTTTCGTTGGTGGCGAGCGCCGACGACTGGGGAAATTTTTGCCCGATGAAATAAAACGCGCTGCCTGCGACCAATGCGATCGCCACCCCCAGCGCGATCGCTTTTTGAGCCGCCGATGCGATGGGAGTGATGAATGCCCCCTTCATCCAGCAGGCAATGCTCAGGACGAGCAGGAACGCACTGGTCCAGATCACGGCAGAAGTCCCGCGTTGAGCGCCGAGGACCGAGAGAAGAAAGAGGAGCGTCGCAAGGAGGAGGAAGCCCATGAGTTGTTTCACCCGCACCATCCAGTCGCCCGGTTTTGGCAAAAATTTCAGCCAGGCCGGTTGCGCGCTGAGGAGGAGATAAGGGGCGCTCATGCCAGCGGCAATCGCCGCGAACATCAGGAGGATGACGACTGCGGATTGGGTGAAGGCAAAGCCCAGCGCCGTGCCGAGAAACGGGGCCGTGCACGGCGTCGCGAGCACCGTGGCAAAAACGCCCTGAAAGAATGATCCGGCATTGCCGTGCCCGGAGCCGATCTCGGTTGCGCCGCGATTTAACCATTGCGGCAAATTGATCTCGAAAACGCCGAAAAGGTTAAGGGCGAAAACCAGCACGACCGCGCTCATCACGAGAACGAAGTAAGGATTGGTGAATTGAAAGGCCCAGGTGATTTCGCGACCGGCCGACTTCAGTGCCACCAGGATCAATCCCAAACCGAGAAACCAAACGAAGATTCCTGCGATGAACGCCAGGCCGCTCTGGAGGATGCGACTGCGTTCCTGTCCCGCCTGCTGGACGAAGCCGAAAATTTTCAGCGAGATCACCGGCAAAACGCACGGCATCAGATTCAGAATAAAGCCGCCGATAAAGCCAAAGACGAGGAAGCGCAGTAACGTTCCCGAGGAAGACGATGCTGGCCGATCGGCGGACGCTGACACAACTGCCGGCGCAATCTCCCAAGCCTGCCGTTGGCCGGCAGGCGAATCGACGACGATTAACCCGGGCAACGAATCGAACTTCTTGTTCGCTCCTTCCATCGGCACCCGGAAGGTGAAACGCGAACCGTCATGCGATTCGAGTCGTGGGTGAGCGACAGCGACGTTTTCGGCCGGTGAAGGGAAGAATTCTGCCTTGGCGGCTTTGGCTAGCCCCGGCTGCGTCACTTCCAAGAGGAGACCGTTGGCATCCGATCTCCACGACGTTTTCAAGTCGGACGGCGCGACTTTGGGAACCTGATTTTCGAAACGGTCAAAAATCGCACCATTTTCCGCCGATGCTGTCCCGCTCCCAACTTTCAAACCCACCGTCGCATCGCCCGGAATGCATACCTTCTCACAGACCAGCCAGCTCACCTTGGCCCTGAGATCGATCGGGCTGCCGTTCCACCCGGCCGCCGGCGTCAGCGTCTGCATCAGCAACACCTCGTCGTGATAACCATAAATCTGGATGTCGCCCGGCTCATCCAGCTTCAGCGGGACGGGCCATTGGATCGGTCCCGCTTTCCATCCGGCCGGCAATTGCCACTGGATGTCTGTCGGAATTCCGGCGTCGCCCGGGTATTTCCAATAAGTGTGCCAGCCGGGTTGCATGCGCAGGCGCACGCCGACGAGAAGAGTTCGATCAGCTTCGGCGCCAGCCGACGGACGGAGCAGCGCATCCGCTTGAACGAGTTGGCGACCCTGATATTGCTGCGCCCTTGCAGAAAAAACGGCGCTGCAAAACAGCGCCAGCATCGCCAGCGCGCGAAAAAAATTCACCGGTAACGCTATCATCGCGCGGGGTGTCCAGCAATCGGGTCACGGTCTGGCATATGCTCTCTAAGACGCGTGCGCCGCGGGATTGTTCTCGGAATTTTAATCTGCGCCTGCCTCTATGTCCGGCAGCGACCGGTTCCCGAGGGCCGGCCCCGCCCTCCTTTCGCACGCTCCTACGATAATCTCCGAAGCAGTAACGGCCCCAGATCGCGTTCAACGTCCAACGCCATAATGGCTTCGCCCACAGCACCGCACCCGGCGACCGAGCGCACCACCGTTACCTCGCGCTAATGATTAGTTGGAAATATCGTAAACCTCGACCAGGCCGATGCCGGTGGCATTCGTCGGGCTATTGAAGATTACGGTATAGTTGCCGGGAACGAGCTGCGTATAGAGCGCCGAATCTTTAGCATTGCCCGGCGCGAGGCCGTAGAAGGAAAGAAGAGCCGAGTTTGGATCATTCTGCCAGCCGACATTTGAGGTAATGAGCTGCCCGTTAGAGTTCCGCAACTCGATCTTCGTATCCGGAAGAACACCAGGCACTGTGCCTTGCAGGCCCGGCCCGATCCCTCGAATGATAACCGTTTCGATCTCTGGTCCCTTGGCGATAAAACCGGCGATCAGAACGTTTTCCCCCGTTCCAACGAAGCCACGTGTCGAAATATTATAAGCTATGCCCGATGAGAGGCTCAGGTCGTAAACCTCGGCCAGGCCGATTCCGGTCGCCCCGCCTTTTCCGCTCAGAATTGCGGTGTAATTCCCCGGGGCCAGGGTCGCCTTGATCGCGGCCTCCCGACTATCCGGTGGGGCCAACCCGGTCTGTTGGATTTCGGTGCCTTGCGCATCCGCCCAATTATCGTTAGAAAAGATCAACTGACCACTCTGATTATATAAAGACAGTGTCGGGTCGCTGAGTGCTCCGGCGACTCCTGCGCCGCTGAGGGTTGGCCCGAGAGCGCGCGCGAGAACCGGCTTCGCCTGGTCGTGCAAAATGAAACCCGCGATCAGCACATTGTCGCCAGTACCCGAAAAACCACGTGTCGAAATGTTTCCGAGGCGTGGACCTGGCCCCACGTTCGTTGAAGGCCCATACAGGGCTTGCACTCCCGCGACGTCGTCGCCGGTCAGCGTATTGGTGCTGCCCACCATGGAATGCATGATGGCAGCCTGACTTTGAGGTGGTTGCGCTTGGTCGGGGTGATCGAGCCCCAGAACGTGTCCAAACTCGTGCAAGGCGACACGATGGAAATCATTTTTGGGCGCCACCACGCCCGAAGACCAGTTAATCCCAGTGTTAAAATTTACATCGGCCTCGGTCATGGAGGAGCCACTGAAAAAGTAGGTCGTGACCGCCAGCACTCCGCTGCCATACCCCTTGCCGAAGACCGATCCGGAAAACTGAACAGAATTTTTGCCGTCATGCTGCGCCGCCGCGGGAGATGTTGGCGCCTCCGTCCAGCTAAACTGCGAGTCGCGCATCTGCTCGTTCCAAATTTGGAAGCAATTCTCCGCGTCTTTGTTCCAATCCAGATTTCCGTCGGGCAGAACGAAAGATGGAGTTCCCAGTTGCACGACCATGGGAATGGTCGAGCTCGTCCACTTCGGTCCTTCGAGCAAATACCCGAAAGTCGAGGAGACGCCGCCAACGCTAGCAAGCAGGGCCAGCGCACAGAAAAGAGGTTTTCTCCTCATTTACTGCGGAGGATGAGCCGCGAGGCTCGCTGCCGTGGAACGCACCACCTGCTTAAAGGAAGCAAGGGATAACGCGCGACCGGATGAAACTCCTGTCTCGTCTTTGCCGAGCTTCGAGACATCGCTCAAAGGCACACCTTCATTGGTCATCACGACTTCGCCGCCGGAAGAATCGCTCTGGACCCGGAAGCGTCCGTGCATGATTCCGACCAGCGGGATGAATTGCGTCCCATTGTTCTCCACAAAAAGAATATCGTGATCGCCCACTTTGAATTTCGGCGCGTCGGTCACTTCGAGCGTCTGATCGCCGACCGTGCCACCCATCATCGACAACGTGACCTTGCCGCTGGCATTCCCCTTTACCGAATCCTTTACCTTAAACGTAACCAAACTCTCGATATGACGCTCGGCGCCTTCGCCGGTCCAGTTGGAACGCACATCCGTGACGGTCCCTTCAAAAATCATTTGGGCGCGTCCGACCAGTTCGTCGAACGTGGGCGGGATGACAGTCGTCGCGCGGGCGCTATCGCAAAAGAGAGCGAAGGCCGCCGTGGCCAAGAGGAGCGGGATCTTTTTCATAAGATTTAGTAAGAATAGTAAACTTTGGTCTATTTTCAATCGGAAAACACGTCGATTTCGCCCTACGGATCAAGATCATACGCATCGACCAAGGCAATGCCCGTGGTGTTGCTAAAGCCGCGGACGATCGCGGTGTAATTCCCTGGAGACAATGTCGCGGCGATCGCCGATTCGTTTGAGTTCGGTGGCGCGTACCCACTGGCCGAGATCGTGGCCGATTGCGAGCTGTTGACCCAATTGTCATTGCTCGCGAGCAAATTGCCACTCGCATCACGCAATTCCAGGGTGGGATTCGCGAGGGCACCCGCGAGCGAGTAAGGGGCCTGACCGAGAGTCGGTCCCAGCGCGCGGATGAGAACGCTTTTGTTTGTCGAACCGCTCACGATCAAACCGCCGATCAAAACATTATCATTCACGCCAACATTGCCGCGGGTCGAAATGTTCACCATTCGGGTGGAATTCGCGTTGAGTTCGAACACGTCGACAAGTGAAACACCGGTCGCGCCCTGATAGCCTTGCACAATTGCCGTGTAGGAACCGGCCGCGAGCGTGGCGATGAGGGCGGATTCATTTCCGTTCGGTGGGGCGTAGGCGGTGGCGCTGATTTGCGACGCCTGACCGCCGGTCTGCCAATCATCGTTCGAGGCGACGACCGCGTTGTTACTATCCCTCAATTCCAAAACCGGATCAGACAACGAATTCGCTACTCCCATGCTTGCAAGAGTCGGTCCGAGCGCACGCACCAAAACGCTCTTGGTCTGCGTTCCTTTCACGATGAAACCAGCGATCATCACGTTATTCCCCGTTCCGACATTTAGACGTGTCGAGATATTGCTGAAATGACTCGTTCCGCCGGGGGTGGGCGTCGGGGTGACTGTCGGAGTTGGCGTTGGCGTGGGGGCTGCAGGTGCCCCGTAGATTGCCTGCATCCCGGCAATGTCGTCGGCCGAAGGCACTTCACGGTTACTCGTGACCGAATTCATGATCGCGTCGACCGTTTGGCCGCGTTGGTCCGGGTGGTCGAGGCCGAGAGCGTGTCCGAGCTCGTGAATAAGAACGCGCCGAATGTCACCGATCGAAAAACCGCCTGATCCGAAACGCAGATTGCCGCGATACGAATCAAAACTCTGGTGCGTATTGAAAAGAATATCCGCACCAGTCATCGTGGAGGAACCTGTCCAATAACGATAGGTCACCGCCAGGGTGCCCGATCCAAAAGACGAACCGAAGGCGGTGCTCGCGAAAACGATCGAATTCACCCCATCGTTCTGTGAAGCGGTCGAGGCACCGCCAAGGTTCCCGACGATTTGCACATCGCGCATGACACCGTTCCACGAAGTGAAAACCGGCAGCGCGGCAGTATCCCAGGAGGTATTGCCGTCGATCAGCGTTCGTCCGGCTGAGCCTAGCCCCATATTGAAATTGACCGTGCCGTTATTCCACCGTGTGCCTTCCAAAACGTAAGCGGGCGCCCGCGGCCCCCCGAAAAGAAAAATCGCGGCCGTCGCAGCCAACGCCACGGCGGGAACCCATCTGGCAAACCCTAATCCCCTAGCCATACCGAAATGAAAGCAGGATCCATGCGCCCAACGTAAGACGCCGTGCCATCACCTCGAAAATGACGTCCCGCCCTCTCGAAAATTCGGGCGTCGTTAGTCGCTTTCCCTCAGCGAGTTATGGGACAAGGAAAATCTTCTGCGAGTAAGGGTCCTTGACCTTGGCGCCGGATTGGTAGCCGGTCACATCGACGTAGCCTCCGGCAGGATCAAAGGGACTAAAAACATAGCCGGGCTTTCCCGGAACCGGTTTCGCCACGGGAAAATCCGCGGTCGTGGACGAGCGCGCTGCGGGCGTTGCGCTGGGCGAAAGTCTCGGAGTCGCTGTCCGCACCGGCGTGGTCGCGGCAGTCGGCTGGCTGGTCACAGTGGTCCGTCGGACAACGGTCGGCGGCGGTGTCGCGCGAACCGGTGGCGGGGGCTGATAGTTTTGCGACACAGGTTGGGCGTCGTAAATCTGGTCCTCCGGCGGAACGTTATCCTGATCATTCCGATGAAAACGACGACCGACGAAATGCGCCGGCGCGGTGACGACCTGTGCCGTTCCCGAAGCGACCGTATGCGTCGCGCGGCAACCGGGTAAAAAGAGCGGTAAAAGCAAAAGGATAGCGGGAGTGCGACGCATCAGGATGTATAATCAGACGGCGCGGGGGGCGCAAATGTTCACCCCGCGAAAATCGTCGACGAAACGTTCGATCAATTCCTCCGGCGTCGACCACGAACACATCAAACGATAAATGTCCGGCTCGATGAATTTGTAAAAGGCCCAGCCGCGCTTTTGGAGCTCTCCCAACTTCCTCTCGGATAAGTGCAGAAAAACTGCGTTGGCCTCGATCGGAAATGCCAACCGGGCGCCTGCCTCGTGCAAACGAGAACCGAGGCGCCGCGCGAATTCATTGGCGCGTCGGGCGTTTTTCAGCCAGACGTCGTCCTCCAGCAGTCCGAGCCACGGCGCCGCGAGAAATCGCATTTTCGAAGCGAGCTGGCCGGCTTGTTTCGCTCGGTAATCAAAATCCAGGCTCAGCTCCCGCGAGAAAAAAATCACCAGCTCGCCCGCGGCCAAACCATTCTTCGTTCCGCCCAGGGAAAGAACATCCACTCCAGCCCGCCAGGTGATCTCGCCCGGTGCACCACCCAGCGTTGCCAGCGCATTCGCGAAACGTGCGCCGTCCATATGAAGAAACATCCCGCGCTCTTGCGCAAAAGCGGAGAGCGCGTGGATCTCGTCGGGTCGATAAACCGTGCCCAGTTCGGTGGCTTGAGCGAAACTAATCGTCCGCGGTTTGTGCGAATGAAGCGAGTGCTGGCGTGCCAGCGCCTCGCGCATCGCTGCGACGGAAAGTTTCCCGTTCGCGCCTGCGGTGAGAATTATCTTCGCGCCCCCGCTGAAAAATTCGCAGGCGCCGCATTCGTCGATCTCGAGGTGCGCGTGCTCGTGGCAAATGATGCTGTGATAGCTGCGATTCAATTGCGCGAGGGCAAGGGCATTCCCCGCAGTTCCATTGAAAACGAGGAAGACTTCGCAATCGGTCTCGAAAATCTCGCGCACTCGATCGCAAAGACGCGCGGTCCATTCATCGTCGCCGTAGGAAAGCCGGGCGCCGGTGTTCGCTTTTTCCAACGCCGCCCACGCTTCCGGGCAAATGCCCTCCGCGTTGTCGCTGGAAAATTCGAAATACTCCATGGCGCTAGCCGCTAACGCTTCTCCGCCCGCGCCGCAAAAAGAAAAAACCTGGCGGCGCGCGCACGAGCCCGCACCGCCAGGCACAAATTCTTCCTAAACCCCGCTCCTAGGTGCAGCCGCGAAGGAGAAAGAACAAAAGCAAAATCGGAATCGGAATTCCGAGAAGCCAAAGTAAAATGTATCCGGCGGCGCCAGCCTCTTTTTTGGTTTCAATTTTCATGGTGATTGAGGTTTTAACTTATTCGTCTCCTCCGGCTTGATTGAGTGTGTCGAATTGCCGGCGGCAGGCGTTCCTGAAACCAGCCAAAGGCCCCGAGCGGGGTCGAGCCGGACTGGCTTTGCAGAGCGCGGGGCGCGGTCTAATATCCGCAGATGAGTTCTCTGCAGGTCGAGGTGGAAAAACGTGGCAGCCGCATTTTCCAGCTCGTCGATCGCCACCCCGAATCGATTTTCAGCAAGGCCGGTTTCTACCAGCGCATGATGGAATTCTCGATGCGCGACGAGCATTTCAAGGTGCAGATGTTTCGCTTCGTCGACGTTCTCGCGGCTATCCATCGGCCGAAAGAAATCGTCCGGCACTTCGACGAATATTTGAGCACGGTGAAGAATGGCTTCGCGCCAATGCTGCGGCCGGCCATTCGCTTATCGCATTGGTTCCCGTTCATCGCCGGGCCGTTCATGCGCTGGAACGTCTCGGGCATGGCGCGGCAATTCATTGCCGGTCGCGATTCCGCCGACGTGATGAAAACATTGCGCCAAAAACGCAAACAACGGATCGGTTTCACCGTTGATCTCTTAGGCGAAGCCGTCGTCTCCGAACAGGAGGCGGACGAATACGCGGCGCGTTGTTTCGAATTACTCGACGGTCTCGCGCGCGAAACCAAAGGCTGGACCGATCCGCTTGGTGGTCAGTCGCCGCTCTTTCCCGTGGTCAACATGTCGGTGAAAGTTTCCGCGCTCTATTCGCAGATGAATCCAGCCGACCCGGAGGACGCGATCGCGCATCTTGCACCAAAACTGCGGCCGATTTTGCGACGCGCCAGAGCTCTGGGCGCGTTCATCAATTTCGACATGGAAAGCTACGCGCACAAGAATACGACGCTGGAACTTTTCCGCACGCTTTTCAGTGAGCCAGAGTTTCGGGATTGGCCGCACGGCGGAATCGTCATCCAGGCGTATTTGCGCGATGCGGAGAAGGATCTGCGGGCGCTAATCGCGTGGGGACGCGAGCGTGGAACGCGCTTTACCGTGCGTTTAGTCAAGGGCGCCTACTGGGATTACGAACAGATCAAAGCCAAGCAAAATGGCTGGACGATTCCCGTCTGGCAGCGCAAACCGGAGAGCGACGCGAATTTCGAAAAGTGCACCCGCATTCTGCTGGAGAACGAAGACATCGTCACCTCG
>JBBSEO010000079.1:0-9273 GCA_038239645.1 Chthoniobacterales bacterium
GACAATTCTTTGCATGACGGTGTTCGAGGTGGAAAAGAACAGGAGCATGCCGGCTCCGGTGAAGAAGAGGGCGATGATCGCGAGCCAGAAATTCCGCGCACTGGCGAAACTGAGAAGCGCGAGCGCGAGCAGATAAATTCCCGTGAAGGCCACGGCACGGGGTGGGAAGCGATCACCCCAGGTCGCGACCAGAAGCGAGGTGACGAGCGCGCCGGCACCGCTCGCGGCCAGGAGGAGGCCATAGCCGTTGGCATTGAGGTGCAGAATGTCGCGCGCGAAAGCGGGCATCAACACGGTGTAGGACCAACCGAAGATTCCGATGGCGAGGAAGAGCAGGAGAAGGGTGCGGAGGCGTTGGTTGCCCATGGCGTAACAGATCCCGCTCCAGGCATGCGACCGGGCGCTGCGATTCTCAATCTTCGCAGTGGAAAGAGGAGCGACGCGCATCATGAGCAAGCCGGCAATGACAGCGATGAAGCTGACGCCATTGAGGAAAAAGCAGAGGGCAACACCGATCGTGGCGACGACGAAGCCGGCGATGGCCGGACCGATGACACGCGCGCCGTGAAAGATCGAACTGTTCAAGGAGATGGCGTTGAGCAGGTCTTCGCGACTGGTCATTTCCACGGTGAAAGCCTGGCGCGCGGGAATATCGAAGCCCATGGCCGCGCCGTTCAAGGCGGAGATGATGATGATGAAAAGCGGCGTCGCGATGTGGGCCCAGACGCCGCCGGCGAGAACGAAGGCGCAAAGCATTTGCGCGATCTGCGTGCCGACGAGGATGTCGCGCTTCGGATAGCGATCGGCGAGCGAGCCACCCCAGATGGAAAAAAGCATCATCGGGAGTGCGCTGACCGCGACGACCGCGCCGAGGAGGAACTTCGAGTTCGTCGTTTGATAAATATACCAGCTCATCGCGGTCTGCTCCATCCAAGTGCCCATGAGTGAGACCAGTTGGCCGTAAAAAAAGAGGCGATAGTTGCGATGCCGCAGCGCGCGGAAGGTCGTGCGCCAGCTCACTCCGCCGACGGCGACGCGGCGCTGCCGGCCGCTTAAAT
Organism: Chthoniobacterales bacterium; assembly: GCA_038239645.1. Taxonomy (GTDB): domain Bacteria; phylum Verrucomicrobiota; class Verrucomicrobiia; order Chthoniobacterales; family UBA10450; genus AV69. Next base: position 1,059 of record JBBSEO010000079.1, read on the forward strand.
CCTGCGGGACTTGTGCTGTTTCGGTGACGCCGCGGGCGGATCTCATCGCTGTTTCGGAATCGTTTCGTCGCGAAGCATTTGGTCGAAATTCGTCGAAGGCACGATTCGTTATCCGGGAAGTGTCCGCCTCGTGCAAACGCGCGCGTCGCGCCGCGGCAGAATCACGCTACAATTTCCGCGAGTGGCGAATACGCGCGGCATTCTCTTGCGCCTAACCAAATTGAGCGACACCAGCTTGATTGTTTCGTGGTGCACCGATTCCATGGGACTGCTCCGCACGGTGGCGCGCGGTGCGCGGCGTCCGAAGAGCACGTTTCGCGGCCTGCTCGATCTTTTTTTCGAGGCGGAAATCGCGGTCGTACTGAGCAAGAAGACGAATCTGCACACCTTGCGCGAAGTGAAAGTGCTCCAGCCCTTCTCCGGGATTCGTCAATCGTACCGCCGCACGCAAACGGCCGCTTATTTCGTGGAATTGATCGAGGCTTGCACGGAAGCGGAACATCATGAACCGGACATTTTCGATCTCCTGCAACGCGCCTTTGGTTACCTGAACACGCACGAGCCGAGGAGGATTTCCGTTCTTCATTTCGAGGCGGAATTGGCCCGCATTGCCGGCGTGCAAAACGCCGAGCGAATTCAGGCCGCGCGTGCGCTCGGCGCACTTTTCGGAAAATTACCATTGTCGCGCACACCGCTTTTGAAAACGCTGGGCGAATGACCTGGAGCCTCTCCCCGCTGGGCGACGCAGCCATTCTGCTGAGCTATGACGGCAAAGAGAAGAAGGCCGCCGACGTCACGAAGCACGTCGTCAGGGCGGCGAGATTACTTGAGGGCGCGCAACTTTCCGGCGTCGTCGCCGTCACCTCCGCCTTTCGCTCGATCGCTCTTTTCCTCGACGATCGCACGGCCGCTTCGCTGCGAGGCGGGCAGATGGATTCGTTCGCGCAACGTGTGCAAGACGTGTTGGCGTCGCGGAGAAGAATCAAGGCGCGCAACCGAAGCGTTCGCATCCCGGTCTGTTTTGATTTCGCTCTCGATCTCGAGCGAATCGAGGAAGCCACGGGCCTCCGCTCGGCGAACATCGTTCGCAAATTTCTGGCGGCGAATTTCACCGTGGGCTGTCTCGGATTTATGCCGGGCTTTCCGTATCTGCTGGGTTTGCCGAAGGAGTTGAAAGTGGCGCGATTGTCGGAACCACGCTTGCGCGTTTCCGCCGGATCGGTCGCAATCGCAGGCGGGCAGGCTGGGATTTATTCGCTGGAATCGCCGGGGGGCTGGAACATCATCGGGCGGACCCCGCTCTCGTTATTCGATCTGCGCCGTGATCCACCAGCGCTGCTGAGCCCGGGGGATCGCGTGCGCTTTCGCCGGATCACGCGCGGAGAATTCGATCGCCTCGCCTGATGAAGCTGCACCTCACGCGGAGCGGATTGCAAACCTCGGTGCAGGATCGCGGGCGCTTCCGGTATCGGAAGGACGGCGTCGCCTGCGCGGGTGCGCTCGATCTCGCCGCGCTGCGCTTGTGTCAGCTTTTGGTCGGCAACGACGAAGGAGTGGCAGGAATCGAAATTGGCGGGGGCCGCTTGGCCGCGCGTTTCGAGGACGATCGCCTGATTGCCTGGCACGGTGGCGTGTATGAGGCGCGCGTTGCCGGCGAAACAATTCCCGCGCGTTCTTCGGTGCAAGTGCGGGCCGGCGAAGTGTTGGAACTTCGCGCGATCGAGCCCAGCCGGACATGGCTGGCAATCTCCGGTGGAATCGATGTTCCGCTGATTCTGGGAAGTCGCTCGACTCATACGCGCAGCGGGATTGGCGGAAATTTTTTGCCTGATGGCGAGGTCCTGCCCTTGGCAGCGGAGACCGATCTCGCGCGCGCGTTGCGAGCTGCGTTTTCGACTCGGGCCAGCAGTTGGAGCGCGCCGCTTTTTCCGGTGCGAAAGGAACGGCTGCGCGTCGTCGCGGGAAAAGATTGGACGGAGGAGCTGGGCGCGGAATTACAAGGCGCGACCTTCCGGATCTCGACGCAATCCGATCGCATGGGATTGCGCCTGGAGAACGCGGTTCTCGAAAATGTTTCCGGAGGCGCTGAACAGATTTCCGAGCCGGTCGTTCCTGGAACGATTCAACTACCGCCCAACGGCCAGCTGATTCTGTTGCTGGCCGACTGCCAGACGATTGGCGGCTATCCGAAAATTGCGCACGTTGTCACCGTCGATCTCGCCGATGCGGCCCAACTGCAATCGCACAATCACGTTCGTTTTGTCGCCGTGCCGGTGGACGAAGCCCGAGGCTGGCTGCAAAAACGTGAGGACGACATTGCGCTTTTCGCTGCGGGCCTGCGCGCCCGTTTCGGTAATTAACTCGCCCACACCCAGGGGGCCGCCGTATTTTTTGGCCGTGACCGTCGACCTCAACGCGGACCTGGGCGAGGGAGCCGGACACGACGAGGAGATTCTCACCCTGGTCAGTTCGGCCAACATCGCGTGCGGGTTTCACGCTGGGACGCCATCGTCGATTCTCCATTCGATTCGCTTGGCGATGGAGCGCGGCGTCGCGGTCGGCGCCCATCCCAGTTTTGACGATCGAAAGAATTTTGGCCGAACCGAGATGAACGTTCCGCCGGGAGAAGTTTATGCGCTGGTGGCGTTTCAAGTCGGCGCATTCCGCGCCTTATGTGAGGCCGCGGGAACGGAAATGCGGCACGTGAAGCCGCACGGCGCGCTCTATAACATGGCCGCGCGCGATCGAGCGATGGCCGACGCGGTGGCACATGCCGTTCTAGCGGCTCAGGCGAAGACGCTGTTGTTCGTTCCACCAAGGAGTGCCTTGGAAGATGGGGCGGGGGAAATCGGTTTGCAGGCTGTGCGCGAATTTTTCGCCGACCGCGCCTACCAGCCGGACGGCGCCCTCGTCTCTCGCTCACAACCGGATGCGATCTTGCCCGATCCGGGCGAAGCGGCGCAGCGCGTCGTGCGGATGTTGCGCGAAAAGAAAGTCCGCACCAGTGACGGCACCGATTTTTCGATCTCGGCTGAGACCATCTGCGTCCATGGCGATACGCCGGGCGCGGTCGATTTTGTCCGGACCCTGCGCGCGCAGCTCGAACGCGAAAATATTCGCATCGCCGCGCCCGATTCGCTTTTCTAAGCGGGTGATGGAAACGCCGGCCGAACGTCCGCTCGAGCGGCGCCTCGGATTGCTCGACGCGACGATGATCGTCGTCGGCTCAATGATCGGTTCCGGGATTTTTATTACCTCGGCGGAATCGGCACGGTTGAGCGGTGCGCCGGGCTGGCTGCTCCTGGCTTGGACGATGGCCGGAGTGCTCACGATCACCGGCGCCCTTTGTTGCGCGGAGCTGGCGACGATGTTCCCGAAGGCGGGCGGTGTTTATGTTTTTTTGCGCGAAGCCTACGGACCCGCGATCGGATTTCTGTTCGGCTGGAGTTTGTTTCTCGTCGTCCAAACAGGAACGATCGCAGCGGTCGCGATCGCGTTTGCAAAATTTCTCGGCGTCTTCACTTCGGCGATCGCGACCGACCATTATCTGCTCGGACCGATCGCGCTCGGCGGTGGTTACGCTATTTCGCTCTCGACGGAACAGCTGGTCGCTGTGGGCGTGATTCTTTTTCTGACGTGGACGAACACGCGCGGCCTGGAATTAGGAAAGTGGCTGCAAAATATTTTCACTTTTACCAAGACCGCAGCGCTATTCGCCCTCGTCGTTCTTGGGATTTTTTTCGGCTGGCGTGCGACTTGTGCCGCGCGCTCGGCCGACTGGTGGAATTCGTGGGCGAACGGATGGACGCCGCAAACCGCGCAACCGGGTTTTGTTTTTGCCGGCGGTTTTGCTCTCGCGCTGCTTTTTGGAAAATCGATGGTCGGTCCGCTTTTCGCGCAGACAGCCTGGACGAATGTGACTTTTATCGGCGGCGAGGTGCGCAATCCCGGCCGGAATTTGGCGCGTTCCCTTCTGCTCGGCTGCGGACTCGTGGTCGTGCTCTACGTTATGGCGAATGTCGCCTACCTCGCGACGCTTTCGTTCCCGGAAATCCAGCACGCGCCGCAAAATCGCGTCGCGGTTGCGAGCATGCAGGCACTATTTGGCGGCACGGGTGCGTACGCGATGGCGGCGGCGATCATGATTTCCACTTTTGGTTGCAATAACGGGCTGATTCTCGCGGGCGCGCGCGTCAGCTACGCGATGGCGCGGGACGGATTGTTTTTTCGCAAGCTCGCGACGACGAATCGTCATTCTGTCCCCGCAGCAGCGCTGGTCGCGCAGGGAATCTGGACGGCGCTGCTGGTCCTGCCTCGAACCGTGACGACAAACGCGGCGGGCGTGAAAACCTACGGCAACGTTTACACCCAGCTGCTCGAATACATCGTCAGCGCCGATCTGATTTTTTATTTTCTTCTCGTGCTGGCGGTAATTCGATTACGAAAAAAATGGCCAGACGCGGAGCGGCCTTACCGAACGCGAGGGTATCCGGTTGCTCCGATTGTCTCGATGGCGTTGTCGCTTCTGCTCACGATCGATCTCGCTTTTCTTGCGCCGACGACCGCCGGAATTGGAATCGCCATTGTCCTCAGCGGCATCCCGATTTACCTGGCGTGGCGCAAGGCGATGCCAGACCGCGGATCGGGCTAATCGACTTTCTTTTCGGCTTTATCCCCCAGTTTGGTGATATCGCCTTTCGTAAAGAGAACCGTTTGCGCGATCGCCCGCCAATCCGGCTTGTTCCGCAACAGCCACTCCAGATCCATCGAGAAATGTTTGAACTCTTCCTTTTGCGCGTCTTCCATGATGGCCTTCGCGCTCTTGTCCTTCTCCAGCGACATGCGCTGCTCGTACCAATTGATCGCTTCCGCTTCTTCCGTGAGCGAGACGATCATGCGCGCGAAGGTCCTGGTTTTGGCGGAGAGTTCATCCGCCGGTTCGTGATATTGTTCGAATCCCATCCCGCAGCTTAGCGGCGAACATCCGGTGGTAAAGTTTTCGACGCCAGCCAGGCGTCGCGGCCGACGAGATAGAGCAGCGCGCAAATAATTGCGAACGGTATGAGCGCGAGGAAATCGGCGTGGGCGCCGCTGAAGAATGGATTGTGCGCGGTGGACCATTGCTCAATCCCTTCGAGCGTTTCTTTCAAGGGAATATTCATGAAGGCGAAGATGACGCCGGCGAGCGTGCCGCCGGCGATGTAGCCGGAAGCGAGCAGGACGCCGTTGCTCTTGTCGCCTTCCGCGGCCAGTTGATCTTCCGTTAGTTCCGCGCCGGCATGTTTGCGGCGGGTGTATCGATCAACCAGCAGTCGGATTAATCCGCCGACCCAAACTGGCGCGGAAGTGGAAATGGGGAGATAAACACCGACCGCGAAAGCGAGCGATGGGATTCCCGAGAGCTCGAGCACGATGGCGATGAAAACGCCGAGCAATACGAGGCCCCACGGGAGCTGGCCGCTTAAAATGCCCTTAATGATATAGGACATGAGCGTCGCTTTCGGCGCGGAAAACTTTTGCACACTCGAACCGTCGGGCCGGTGGTCGTAGACGCCGTTGATGCCCGGATCAACGAGGTAAACCGGTGTTCCCTCAGCGTCCACGAGGTAACGGCCAGCCGGTCCGTTCTCCGGCGAGGTTTTGTGATAAACGAAATATTCCTTCCGGTCGCTGCTCGCTTGCGCGCCGGTGAGCCGCTCGCGCTTCGGCACGCCGCTCGAATCTTTCGCAAAGTCGACGGCGGTGACGTGGAATGCAGAGGCGAAAGGGAAATCCTTGTTGCCGGCGACCGGAACGTAAACTTTTCCGGACTCGTTAAATTTCATCAGGATCGGTCCAATCACGAGACAGGATGCAAGCGTGCCGATGAGAATGGCGATTTGCTGATATTTGGGAGTCGAGCCAATCAAAAATCCCGTTTTCAAATCCTGCGAAGTCGTTCCGCCATTCGACGAAGCGATGCAGACAATTCCGCCGATCGATAGCGCGGTGACGAAGTAAGGCGGCGCGGTCCAGCCGACGACGAGAAAACAAAGACAGGTGAGGAGCAAGGTCGCGACCGTCATGCCCGAGGTCGGGCAGGAGGACGAACCCACTTCGCCCGTCAGCCGCGACGAAACCGTTGTGAACAGAAATCCGATCGCGACGATGAGAAGCGCCCCTAACAAGTTAAAGCGCAGGTTCAATTGCGGCGCGAGCATGATGACGATGAGCAGGAAAATGATTCCTCCGATGACCCATTTCATCGAGAGATCCTGATCGGTCCGCGCCGCGGTTGCCCGCTTGGCGCGCGCGCCTTTCAGATCGGACAATCCGCCTTTCAATCCGTGCCAAATCAACGGCAGCGATCTCACCAGGCTGATGATTCCGCCGGCCGCGACCGCCCCCGCGCCAATATACAAAATGTAGCCGTGCTGGATTTGATCGACGCTCATCTCGGCAATGGTGCGACCGGTTTCGGGCGCCACCGGACCGGCGACGAGCGAGCCGAAATACTTGATCGCGGGAATGAGCACGAGATAGGACAGCACGCCGCCGCCCATCATCATGCCGGCAATGCGCGGACCGATGATGTAGCCGACGCCGAGTAAAGCCGGATTGTTTTCGATTGAAACCGAGGCGCCAACGAACGGTTTCCCGAAGATTTTCTCCGGAATCTCTTTCATCGCCTTGAGGATCTCGAGCGCGCCGTAGTAAATGAAGCCGATGAAAAATCCACCGATGATGACCTTCCCGCCGCTGACGGCTTCGTCGGCCGCCGTAGAGTCGCCCTCGGCTCGCGAAGCGGCGCGCGATTCCGCGGAAGCGCCCGCCTTCAACACTTCGGCGCACGCGGTCCCTTCCGGATATTTCAAGTAGCCGTGCTGCTGGACGATCAAGGCGCGTCGCGTTGGGATCATCATCAGAATTCCGAGCAAGCCGCCGAGAATGGCGACCAGCATCACACGCGTGATCTCGAGATCGAACCCGAGAATCATGATGGCCGGCATCGTCACCCCGAGGCCAAACGCAATCGATTCGCCGGCGGAGCCAGCCGTCTGCACGATATTGTTCTCGAGAATAGTGGAATCGCGAAACCCAAGCTTCGAGAGCGCGCGAAAGATGGTGATGGCGAGCACGGCGACGGGAATGGAGGCGCTGACGGTGATGCCCACCTTCAGCACCAGATAAAGCGAAGAAGCGCCGAAGACAATCCCCAGCAGGGCGCCGATGATGATCGGCAACGGGGTGAATTCGCGCAGCCGCGCGCGATCGGGAACGAATGGGCGAAACCGCTCCAGGACCGGATTTTCCGGACGAGCGCCGACGATGTCCGGCATCTCGTTCGGCGGATTGCGTGGATCGATTTGCACCGTCTGCGGCGTGTGTGTCTAACGAGAGACGGACGCTTACACCGCCGTCTGTCGCATTCCCATCCGCAGAACCCAGCGATAGAGCAGAAATGCGATCACGGCGAAGGCAATCCCACCGACAATGATACCGGTCGTTTCAAAATTTTCGCCCACGAGCGCGAGCGGCGCCGGTTTGCCGGAGAAAACGACGATCGCGGAGATGATCACGCCAATGATGCCCTCGCCGACGATCAAGCCGGAAGCGAGCAAAACGCCGAGTTGCCTGGTGGATTCCGGTCGAGGCGTGCGTTCGGCGCGGCGGTCGAAGATCCAGCCGACGATCGTACCGACCACGATCATGAGCGTGCTCTGCGTCGGAAGGTAAATGCCGAGGCCGACCGCCAGCGGCGGGATGCTCAGGCCTCTCTTCGTGCGCGAGAGGATCTCGTTGAGCACGATAACGCCGGCGCCGATCATCGCACCAATTTCAATCAAGCCCCAATCGATGTCACCGGTGATGACGCCCTTCGCGAGTGACGAAATGAGGCCCGCTTGCGGCGCGGCTAACGAATGCTCGGTTGCGTTCGGCGCGCCGACGAAACCGTAAGCGTGATTGACCAGATCGAGCACCGGCGGAATCACGACCGCGCCCGCGAGCACGCCGATGATCAGCGCGACCTGTTGTTTCCACGGAGTGGCGTCGACGAGCTGGCCGGTCTTCAGATCCTGCAGGTTGTTATTCGCAATCGCGGCGACGTTGAACACGACGGCAGTCGTGAAAAGCGCGAAAGCCATCAGCGCTTTGGCCGCATCGGGCCCGACGTAGGGTTTCACGCCAACGACCAGGAGCAGCGCCGCGCCAATCACGACGAGAATGCCGATGC
>JBBSEO010000080.1:0-9019 GCA_038239645.1 Chthoniobacterales bacterium
AGACACGGAAGTGCTGGTCAAGGACGGACCGCGCTGGACGAAAGTCGTGCATGCGCACCATCCGTTCGATGTCCTCGGCTGGGACGGTTACGTTTATCCGTTTACTTTTAACGCGCAGGATTTTGAACCTATTACCGGCACCGTGCATCAACCGCCGCCGATTCATCAGACCTTCGAAATCCGCGGCTACGTCGTCTGCACCTTTGCTCCCCGTTTGCTCGATTATCATCCGGAAGCAGTCAAAATTCCGTGGGTGCACGACAACGTGGAAGCCGATGAAGTCCTTTTTTACGTCCGCGGCAACTTCGGCTCGCGCAAAGGTATCGAGGCCGGTTCGATCACGCTGCATCCGCGCGGAATTCCGCACGGACCGCATCCGGGAACAATTATGGCGAGCAAGGATGCGACGCGCACCGAAGAACTCGCCGTGATGTTCGATACCGCGCACACCTTGCAACTGACCGAGCAGGCTGTCGCGCTCGACGACGCGAAGTACCCGCTGAGCTGGCTCGATTAGCGATTTGTCGCATCGCGACGCGTCAGGCAGTTGAGTGATCGCGTCGCGCCGTTAAACTTTGTCATGCAAAACGACGGCCTGACAGAGAGCGAGACAGAAATGCAGGCGGCCCAACGGCGACTGCGCGGGCTGACTCGTTGCGGCGCGGCGAAAATCGCCAGCCTTGAAACATCGTTCCGTGAGATGCTGGAGGCGATTGGGGAGAATCCGCGCCGCGAAGGCTTGCTAAAAACTCCGGAGCGCGCCGCACGTGCCTTCGAGTTTTTGACCAACGGCTATCGTCAGGACCTCGATGAGATTGTTAACCAGGCGATTTTCCACTCCGACGCGAGCGAAATCATTTTGGTCAAAGACATCGAGCTTTATTCCCTCTGCGAACATCATTTGCTGCCGTTCATCGGCCGGGCGCACGTCGCCTACATTCCGAGTGGGAAAGTGATCGGGCTCTCGAAGGTCGCGCGCATCGTGGACGTTTTCGCCCGCCGCCTGCAAATTCAGGAGCAGCTCACCACGCAGATCGCGGATGCGTTGATGCAGGCGCTGCATCCGAGTGGAGTGGGTGTGGTGATCGAAGCGAAGCATCTCTGCATGATGATGCGAGGAGTGGAAAAGCAGAATTCCACCATGACGACTTCGTGCCTCCTCGGTTCGTTTAAGAAAGACGCGCGTACTCGCGCGGAGTTCCTGGCGCTTCTCCGCGGGAACTAGGCCCATGATCTTGACGGTCAGCAAGCGGGTGGAGTTTTCCGCGTCGCGCCGGCTTTATCTGGCAACGCTGTCGCCGGCGGAAAATCGGCAACGTTTCGGCGATGAAAGTGCTTCGCCTCACGGCAGTGGGCGGAACTATGTCGCCTACTTCGCGTTCTGCGGCGAGCCGGATCCCACGACGGGAATGTTGATCAACATCAGCGAGATTAAGAAGCGCGCCGGCAGCGTTATTGACGACCGTTACGATCATCGGTTTTTGAACGAAGATAACGCCTCGTTCCGTGAAAACGTTCCGAGTGCCGCCAATATCGCACGGCAGCTCCTTTCGGAGGTGGCTCCTTTATTCGAGGGAGAACCGGCGCAATTGTGCGCGGTTCATCTGCAGGAATCGCCTGCGCGCAGCGCCACGGCCTATGCCACGGGCGCGCAGGAGGCGAATTATTGGTTCGAGTTTTCTGCGGCGCGGCAGACGTTGTCGCCCCATCTTACCGCCGCGGAAAATCAGCGTCTCTTCGGCGCTTCGGTCCGTGATCATGGTCACAACTACCGTGCGCGACTGACCTGCGAGGCGGAGAGCGCGCCCGCCGAGATCGCGCGGTTGACGGAAGATTTGCGCGAGCATTTCGATCACAAACATTTAAACCACGATCTTCCGGCGTTGCAGGGCGAACCGGTCACGACGGAATCGATCGCGCGCCTGTTGTTGCGGCAAGCAAATGCGAGGTCGCCCATACTCAGCGTGCGGCTGCATGAGCATGATGATTTTTTTGTCGAGGCCTGGAGAACGGGCGCAATGTTCGTTGGGATGCGTGAGAGTTTCGGCGCTTCACATCGGCTGCACGTCGCGCAATTTTCCGAGAAGAAGAACGCCGAGCTGTTCGGCAAATGCAATAACCGGCGCGGCCACGGTCATCTTTACACTGCGGAAGCGACGGTCGCCGCCGATTACGATGAAGGCACCGGGGCGGCGGTGAACTTTGTCCAGATGCGCGAGGCGATTTCCAGCGCGATTCAACCTTGGCGCGACCAGCATCTCGATCTCGATACGGAGGAATTTCGCCATCGTCCTTCCACGGGGGAGAACATCGTCGCGGCCCTTTGGGCTCGTCTTCACGAGCGGGTGGGTGGGCGGCTACACCGGCTGCGCCTGTGGGAAACGGCGAATAATTGTTTTACCCTGCGCCGGACCTAGCAGTCCCTCGTTAGGGATTTGGAGTAGGTGTTGGCGTCGGTGCGGCCTGGTCTTCCGGGCCGCGGCTGAGCGAGGACGGCGGCCGCATCAGCGAACTTAAACTACCACCGGTTTTGCGCGGAGACTTGGCGGCGCCGATGTCAATCTGCGGCTCTTGCGGACCTTCCGCCGGAATATCAGTCTTTTCCTCATCCTTCTCTGTCTTGGTCGCTTCGATTTGTGCGGCGACGGTCTGTTCGCTTCGCTTTTCGGGCGCCACTTGCTCCTTCGGTTTCGTCGCTGATTTTACCGTCCGCGGAGCAGGGGAAGTCCGCCCTTTGGCCGCAACTTCCGGTGCGGGCTTCTGTTTTGGTGAAATTTTCGTCTTCGCTTTTTCGGCGATTTGCGCGTCGCCTTCCTGCTGGAGCCTTCCGTGCACCATCGTGCCGATGTATTCGCCCGTAATCTGATAGCGCCTCGCCGCGGCGATGTATGTCCCGGTCGTTAGTTTTTTATCCGAAGCGGCGTACCACGTCAGTTTGCCCTCGCCGGTGGCGTATCCGTCCGGCCCGCGTTTGCCCGACCAACTGGCCGCTTCCCCTTTCTCTGGGGAAGGGTTCCAGACAACTGTGCGGCCGTCCCGCGTTCGCTGGTATTTACCGGCGAGCGCGCTGCTTCCGGCTGCGATCATGAACAGGAGGGCGAGGAAGGGAACGGCTTTCATAAAACGAACCACCATCCTAGTATTTTTTGGCAAACCTCGGCAAGAGTAGAGAATTGTCCTTGGAACGGTGAGCCTGGCGGGCAGCTGGACAGAGCCAAAGGACCGCGAACGCCCCTAAGACAGCAAAAGTCAGTTAAGACGCCGTCGCGGCGCGATTGTGAATCGCGCGATATTCCGGCCGTTTGTGGTATTCCACCAGGCGAAATCCCCAGTCGATCAACGTCTGCTTATCCTTGTCGGCGCCGGCGATCTTCCGCAAAAACGCAGCTACCCGTTCCTTCAAGGCTCCTTGCTCCGCCACCGTGTCCAGTAATTCGAAGATTTCCATGGAAAGCAGCCAGTCATTCGGATGCTCCGCCTGCTGCGTCTCCCAGATCTCGCCAAGGCGCTCGTAACCCTTTTCGGACTCGCGAATGTTCCGGACTTGCCGATACAAATTCTCCAATTTCCTTCGTTGCGCATCCGACGGGACCTTGATCGTGCGCTCCTTCGGGACGAGCGCGATCGCGAGAAATGCGTCCTGATCCGCTGCGCCGTTGAAGACCGAGACAATCCTGTCGCCGAGGGCGAGATCGTATTCGCCCCAGGCTGGATCGAACAGAACGCGATCGCGCAGGCGGACGGTGCAATCCGAGAACGTAACCAGCAGCGGAGTTTCGTGATGGCGCAGAATTGATTTCACTTTCCCGGCGACGATCACGCCACTGTCGAATTCCACCGTGGCCTCTTTGCCCTCGCGGAATTCGATCGGCTGATGGCGCCCGATGGGCGCCCCAAAGCCGTCGCGGTGCCGTTCTTTTTCGTGCCCCGGTAGTTCCTTCTTCTCGAGCGCGAGCGCGCTCGTTCCGGTCGTGCGGAAATAAATCGGCTCGTTCCCGTCGTCACTCGTTAGGACCTCGGTGAAAACGCCGGTCACCTGCAACCCGGAAGAATATTCACAGGTCGCTACATTCTTGCACTCGATCGCCTTGTTAATTCCCTCCAGGCCACCGACGCGGAATGCCATGGCGTTGGCGAACTCCTCGAGCACGTCGCGGAGATGTTTGAAATCGCGCGCGACAAAAAGCTGCGGCTGCTTGGTGGTGATATCGAATGCCTGATCCTTCGCGGTCAGCGAATAGGGCAGTTTCTGAACCTGCGATTCCAAACACGAAACCGATTCGCCAATGGAGGAAAGCAAGCCGGCGCCGTAAATCTTCGGCTTCTCCGCCTGCCCGATCAAACCGTATTCGACCGTCCACCAATGCAGGCGCGAAAGCAGCGCCATCTCGGAGGGTTCGCCCAGGTTCGCTTGTTTGTATTCCACCTCCCGCGTCGCCTCCGCCACTTCCTGCGGATCCGCCTCCGGTAATTCCTTCAGGATCGAAAGGTGCCGAATCGCCTGATAAAGTTCAAAGTCCTTGCGCGATTGCATCGCTTTCGCCCCGACCTCACCGAAGCGCTGGAGGTAGTCTGAATATTCACGATCGACAATAATCGGCGCGTGCCCGGCCGCCTCGTGCACGATGTCGGGCGCGGGGGTGTATTCGATGTGGTGGATCTGACGCATGTCGCAGGCGATCACGAGCACCTTGTAGGCTTGAAATTCCATGAACGCCGCCGGGGGAATGAATCCATCGACCGCGACCGCGCCCCAGCCGATCTGACCGAGAATGTCGTTCATCTCCTCGATGCGCGGGATTCGCTCGAAGGAAATCCCGGTGTCGAGCAATCCTTGGAAGTAGACCTTGTGCGCGTACTCCTTCAGAAAAAACATGTTCTGGCGCATGATGAAACGCCAGACCGCGTGATCGACCGGCGTGTAATCGTCGTAGCGTTGGTCGACCGCGAATTGAAGGAGATGCTTCGGCAGCGAACGCACCGCGGCGTTGTTCGTGGAAATGCCGTTGCTGGAATTCATAGGCGAAGCGGAAAGACCGGTCGTAGCTTACTCTATAATCGCGCGGCAGGCGAGCGCCGCTCTCCTGCGTTGACAAGAGACTTCGGGCCGGCTGGTTTGCAGGATAAGCTCTGGCTATGCGCGATCCGTCTCGGCGATGAGGTTCCTGGTTCTTTCGTTCAGTGTGCTTTGCCTCGACGCGCCCATCGTCGCCATCGTTTGGCAAAAGGCATTCGCGCGCGCGACCGACGGAATTGTCTCACCGGCCGCGGGGGCATGGCTCTTCCTCACCGCCTGGCTGATCTATCTCGCCGATCGCATCGCGGATTCCTTCACGATTCCGGCTGGGTCGCCGATCACCTCCAGGCAGCGGTTTTGTCGCGAACATCGTCGCGCCATGATTTTGCTCATCGCTGTGCTCGTTTTGCTCGATGCGGCGATTTCATTCCGATTGCTGGAGCCGCACAACATCAAGGCCGGCCTTTTCCTTGGCACGATTACTTTCGTTTATTTTTTCGTGAATCATCTCCTGCCGCGATGGTGGAAAATCCTGCCACTCAAGGAAGTGATGATCGGATTTCTTTTCGCCGCCGGAACAGCCGTGGCGGTGAAGGCGACGGCGTCATTATTTCTCCCCGTATTCCTTTTCGCGGTTCTCTGTTCGCTGAACTGCCTGAGCATTTCCTTTTGGGAGCGCGACCTGGATCTGGCGCAGAAACGGATTTCTTTCGCCACGGAACACCCCGCCGCTCGCCATCTCCCCTGCATCGGAACAAGCGTTGCTGTGATCGCTGCGATCGGTCTTGGTCCGATGGTAGGCTGGCCAATCGCCCTGTTACTGGCCAGCTCCGCCGCGGGACTTTTGCTATTAAACGTGGTCGACCGCATCCCTCGCGACCAACGAGTTGCCGCCGCCGACCTGGTTCTGCTCACGCCGATTATCTACTTGATGATTCCGCGATGAATTTCGATCGCGTCGCGCCCGCCTACCCAGCTCTGGAAACGATGACGTTCGGCGGCGTCCTGCAACAGGCCAGATTGGCCTTCGCCGAAGAGGTGATCGGACGAAAAAGTGCGCTCATCATCGGCGACGGAGATGGTCGTGGTTGTGCGGAAATAGTGAGTTTAAATACTCAAGCGCAAATTGATTACGTGGAGAGCAGTAGATCGATGATCCGTGGCGCACGTTCGCGTCTCGGTGGCAATTCACACGTCCATTTCCATCACGCGGATTTCAGAGACTGGACGGTGCCGGCGGACGGAGCGCGACCGAGAAAATATGACTTCGTCGCGACGCATTTCTTTCTCGATTGCTTCCCGACCAAATCGCTTGCCGAGGTTGTCAGGAAAATTTCATCGCTGACTGGACCCGGCGCGATTTGGCTGTTGACTGATTTCAACATTCCGCCGCGCGGCTGGCGTCGCGTGCATGCGCAGGCCTGGCTGGCCGCGATGTACTCCTTCTTCCGCGTCGCGGCGAGCCTCGAAGCAACGCACCTGGTCGATCCCGCGCCGATGTTAACGGAAAATGGTTTCGGTCTGCTAAGGGAACGCTCCTGGCGTTTCGATCTGATTCGCTCGCAGCTTTGGCAGCGCGTTTAACTTACAATCTCTCGTTTCGTTTGCGCGCACGCGCGACCATGTATCGCCTCGTTAGCCAAAGAACGAGAACGATCGGAATCAGCCACGGCAAAACAAACGCGAGCGCGACGCCGATCATCTGCACGCTCCACATCAGCGCCGCTGCGCCCTGGCTCAGCGTCCGCCGTAAGGTCGCGAGCACGCCCGCTTCCTCCGTGATCAGATTTCCGCGGCTGTAAATTTGAATCCGCAGTTCCGCCGGTGCGTTCGCGGTGTCCGTCTGGTTGTCGGCGTTTTCCTGGCGATGCACGCTGACGTTTTCCACCTGGCCGAGCGCGGCGAGTTCCTGCATTAACGCGGGATAGTTCTTCATCGGCACGCGTACGGAGACATTGGAAAATTCGCGGCCATTCGGATCGCGCGAAAATGAGGAAGCGAGCACGCGGCCGGCCCGTTTCTCGGCCATCGCGCGCAACTGCTTCGCGCCGTCGTTCACGCTCTTGGCGCGAATGCTCAGCGACGTCTCTTGAAACGCTGGCTCCTGCTCTTCACGCGTGATCGTGATATCGAGTTCGACTTTGTCGCGCTCCGTCTTCGCCTCGCTCGCCATCCCTTGGCCGCCGCGCGCGACGCGCTCCACCGCCGTCTGGTAACTGTTCACGCGCCCGAGCGATTTCACGCGAGCGATCACGCCTTCACTTTCTTCCGGCGCGATCAACATCGTGATGTGGGCGGAAACACGCGCTGCGTTGTCTCGATCGAGAGTCGCACTCGTGATCTGAACCGTCGGCGACGCAAGCGCTTTGATGTCGTTGTAGGTTTTCTCCACGTCGGCGCCGAAGAGAGAGAGCCTTGCGCGTTCCCTCAGGAGAAAGCCGGCCGGCGTGTCGAGATCACGTTCCGCCAGCGCAATTGTCACCGTCGCGAAGAGAACCTGCGCATCCATCGTCTTGATCTCGCCCTGCAGTTGCTCGATTTCGCCGCGCACGCGCCCAAGTTCTTTCTCCACCGCGAGCAAGTCGTTCACGTCATCACTCTTCTTTTTCAGCAGATCCAGCAACCGCTCTTCCATCGCCTGTGCCGTCTTCAGCCGTGCCTCGGAATCGTAATACTGCTTGGTCACATCATCGGTCCCGAGCGTCTGATTCTTCAGGTCGCCGAGTCCGTGCAATTTTTGCAGGAAGACATCGAGGTTCTGCGGCAGAACCTTAACCACGATCTCGCCTTTCAGTTTTCCGTTCTCCTGTTTTTCCGAGGAAGTGGTGGCGACGTAGCCGCCATCCGCCTGCGCGTACGCGGTAATTTTCCCGGCGGCTTCCTCGAAATTGTCGATCTCGAGATCAACGCTCGCGTTGCGAATCAGTTTGCGATTGTTGTTGGTCGAAGGAGCAACCGTGGGATTAGGCCCGACTTCCTCAGGGACAGGAACATTACTTCCCGTGACGACGCTTCGCTCCGACTCACCTTTGGCCCGGTCCTTCTTTCGATCATCTACGCCAGCCCCCTGCACTGGTTGCTCAGGCGGCTGGGACTTTGGAGCGGCCGCGGGTAATCCAGAAGAAAGGGCGCCCGACTTAGTCGCGCTGAATTGACCGACTGAGCTTTGTGGTAAGTCGCGACGAAGCCGAGACGCATTGGAATTGTCCGCGATTTCTTCGTTTCCAAGTTCAGTAGTCGACCAGCGAGGAAAGACCGGCTCGCCCGTTAGCAATCGCCCCATCTGCACCAGCGTCAGCAACACCGCCGCCGCGCCCGTGAATTGCACGGCCCGGGACCGTAACAGATTCCCGAAAACGTAGCCGACGCTGTCGCCATGCCGCACGCCGTTGCGGAACGAATGCAAGACCCGTTTCTCAAAGGCGTGGTCCGGTTTGTCGTTAGAAAAAACTTCTTCCATCGCACGGTTCATCAGTTGGTCCTCCTTGTGCCGTTGCCGGCAATCCTCGCACTCCACCAGGTGCAAATGCAGTTCCCGCCGCTCCGCGTCGGTCAATTCGTTGTGCACCGCCGCCGCCAGCACTTCTTCGATGCGATCGTGAATAGCCATTAGATTAATGTCGCCAGGGCAGGTCCCAGTCGTTTCCGCATCGCCACCAGCCCGCGCGCGAGAATTCCGCGCAGCGCGCCGTTCGACAAGCCCAGCGTTTCCTCGA
Organism: Chthoniobacterales bacterium; assembly: GCA_038239645.1. Lineage (GTDB taxonomy): Bacteria > Verrucomicrobiota > Verrucomicrobiia > Chthoniobacterales > UBA10450 > AV69. The sequence continues at coordinate 8,734 of JBBSEO010000080.1, forward strand.
TCGCGGCGTGACTCATTTTCTGGATGTAGCGCAGCATCAGCGCGCTGCGATGCAATTCCGGCAGCGTCATCAGGGCCGAGCGCACCATCGCCGCGCGCTCGATGTCCGGCGTCGGCTCGGTTTCGCTCGCCAGCTCGTCCAGTTGTTGATCCAAAGGCACAAATTTCCGTCGCCGGAACAAGTCATGGGCGCGATGCCGCACGATCGTCGAAATCCACGCCGGAAATCTCTCCGGCTCGCGCACCCGCCAGCGCGATTTCCAGGCGCGAATGAAAGCGTCCTGCAC
>JBBSEO010000081.1:0-9010 GCA_038239645.1 Chthoniobacterales bacterium
CGCGATATCGCACTTCCGCCAAAAGGAAAATGAAATGAATTTCGCGCTGCGGGCAATTCTCCTTCTGGTGTGTTTTTCGGGCGCATCTTTCGGCGCGGTTGAGCCGCCCAAACCGTTGTCCGACGCGGACGCCGAAGCTGCGCTCAAGATTCTGCGTGAAAAGTATGTCGACCCGGGCGCGGTGAAAGATGCGGGCACGACCGGGGCTGCCGTGGCCAAATTTCTAGGGGAGTTGCGCGGTGGCGTTGAACTCGCGAGTTCCCCGGCCACAACGCCAGCCGCAGTGCCGTTGTTCAATGCGAATATCAGCGATCGGTTCGGTTACATCCTGCCGGGAACGTTGAACCTGGAGAATCTGCGGGCGCTGGAAAAAATCGATCTCGCCAAGATCGACACCCTGGTGCTCGACCTGCGCGCTTCTTCGGGCACAAACGATTTCGAGATCGCGGCGCAATTCGCTCAGCTTTTTGTGCGACGCGGCAAGACCGTCTGGACCATCCACCAGCCGTCCACGCATCAGGATCAGACCGTGACGAGCGAGCGCGATCCGCTTTTCAGCGGACCCCTTCTCATTCTGATCGATGAAGAGACCCGCGGCGGCGCGGAGGCACTGGCGGCAGCATTGAAGGCGCGCGGCCACAGTTTACTCATCGGCGGGGTGACAGCGGGCGGCGCGGTAAGACTGAGCGATTTCCCGCTGCCGAGCGGGGCGACGTTGCGCGTGGCCACGGCGGAGGTCGCCGGACCGAACGGGCGCATTTTTCCCTTGGGCGTATCGCCGGATCTTCCCGTCACCTTTCCGCCAGCGCAAAAGGCGAAAGCGTTTGCGGCCGCGAAGATGCACGGACTGAGTGCGGTCATCGCCGAGGAAGAACGCCCGCATTTTAACGAGGCCGCGCTCTTGGCCGGCAATAACCCGGAACCGGAGTCAAGATCGGCCCGGCCGGAGGAGACGGTCCACGATGCGGTGTTGCAACGCGCCGTGGATGTCGCTATTTCACTCACGATATTCGCGAGACGTTAGCCATTCAGAATCTGGAAGCGCGGCTTGGCCATCAGTTTCGCGACCGGGAGCTGCTGGAGGTGGCCTTGACCCACGCCAGCCTCGGCCACGAAAAGCAGCGGCCGCATGTCGATAATCAGCGCCTGGAATTTCTGGGCGATGCTGTCCTGCAACTGGTGGTGACGGAATATCTCTACGCCCATTTTCCCGTGGCGAAGGAAGGAAGCATGACCAAACTGCGAGCGCGGCTTGTCTCTCGGGAAGCGTTGAAGCAACACGCGCGCGCACTCGATCTCGGCGATTTTTTGGCGATGGGTCGCGGCGAAGACGCGAGCGGTGGACGCGAACGCAGCTCGACCCTGGCCGACGCTTTCGAGGCGGTCATTGGCGCGATTTATCTCGACAGCGATTTTTCCACGGCGCGCGATTTTATTCTACGTCAGACGCGGGCGGCCCTGGAGGAAGTGCGCGAGGCGCCGGTGGATGTAAATCCGAAAGGACAACTACAGGAGATTTTGCAAGGGATCGCCGCCTCCAGTCCCGTTTACGAGGTGCTGGCCGCGGCCGGGCCAGAACATGAAAAGACGTTTGAAGTCGAGGTCCAGTGGGAGGGAATGTCGCTTGGACGCGGGTCGGGCCGCAGTAAGCAGGCGGCGGAAATCGCTGCCGCCCGCGGCGCGCTCGCGAGCAAAGCGTGGGTCAAGAAACGCGTGGGAGGCCAGTCGACCGCGCCATCTGGTTAAGCGCGTCGATCTGCCGCCGATTTTTCCGCCAGCGAAAATGACCGGCGATGGCAGCCGTCACCACCCGCTTGGCCGCCCGAACCGCTGGAACGAGTGAAACGCCTTTGGCCAGCTCGGCCGTGATCGCAGCGGAATAGGCGCAGCCGGCGCCATGCGTTTTCACATTCGCGACAAACGCAGCCGAAAGCTCAATCGTGCGGCCGGCGACACAAAGAAGATCGATCGCCCGCACACCGGGGCGGTGACCGCCTTTGAGTAAAACAGCGGTGCGATATTTTTCCGAGAGCGCGCGGACCGCCCGGCGCATCGCCTTCAGATCGCGAATTTCCGTGCCCAGCAGCACAGCGGCTTCATCCAGATTCGGCGTCAATAAATCGGCGCGCGGAAAGATTTCGCTTTCATAAATCGCGATCGCGTCGCGCTCCAGCAATCGCTCGCCACTGGTCGCGACCATCACGGGATCGACCACGAGTGGAATCTTGCGGTCGCGCTGGAATTCGCGAGCGACGACGCGCGCGATGGCGGCGTTCCCGAGAAGACCGGTCTTTGCCGCACGAAGAGGAAAGTTACTTCGCAGCAGCGCGATCTGTTCCTGCACCATCTCGGGCTCAAGCAACTGTAACCGGGAAACCTTGCCGGGAATTTCCGCGACGACGCTCGTCACCGCGCAAACGCCGTAAACTCCGCGCGCCGAAAAAATCTTAAGGTCCGCCTGCAATCCCGCGCCCGCACTGCTGTCGCTGCCGGCAACGGTGAGCGCTACGGGATGATCGCGGACGAACGCAGCGCGCATTTCGCGCTAAACCTCGCTACGCCCCGTCGCTGCCAATGGCTTCAACCGGACAACCTTCCATCGCTTCTTTGCAAAGCGCTTCTTCTTCGGGCGAAGTGGGCTGGTTGTAAACGTAGGAATGTCCGCCGTCATCGTTCCGACGAAAGTTCGCCGGGGCCGTCTCGCGGCAGAGATCACAGTCAATGCATTGATCATCGACGTAGAATGTCCCCTCGACGTTTTCTGGATATTTGTTCGCGGCGTCGGCCATGAGAAAAATGTCGGGCTAGGTTAGGAAGAATCAAATATAGCGCAACGCCTTTTTCCGCTTCAATTATCGCAACCCGGTTCCCTCCGCCTGCGAAGATTGGCGAGCTTATGAAACGCAAGAAGAAATCAGACAATCCCTGGCGCGCTTTCCTCATCGAGGCGGCGATCTACGGCGTGCTGGTCACCGGTTATTTCTTCGCCGTGCTGCATTTTCTCGCGGGCTGGCTCGCGCGGCTCTTCCACGAGCACATCGCCACCTATGCCGTGGTTGCGATTCTGCTCATCATCGGCCAGGCCGTGGTCTTGGAAGCGGTGACCAGCGGCCTGATGAAACTGCTGCATGGCCGGACGGAATAAATGGATTTCCCGATCTCGCATGCGCACATCAGCCCGATTTATCTCGTGCTCGTCGGCTTTTTTATCGGCGCGCTCGGCGGGTTTTTCGGCGTTGGCGGGAGTTTCATCGCCGGCCCGGCGCTGCGCGCAGTGGGGCTGGATTGGAATTTTGCCGTCGGCACCGATCTCGCCCACATCGTCGGCAAATCGGTCGTGGCAGCGAAGCGCCATCGCGCGCTCGGGAATGTCGATCTCAAACTCGGCTGGATCATGGCCGTGGGCACAATTGGCGGGGCCGAGTGCGGCGCGCAACTGATCCAGATGTTGAAAAGGATGGGTCACGTCAATCAGGTCGTGAGCTACGTTTCGATTATCATCTATGTCAGCATTTCGGTTTTCATGCTTTGGGAAGCGTGGCAAACCATGCGCGCGCGCAAGCAGGGACGCCTGCCCAAGAATCGGGGTGCCTCAAAAAAAAGCGACGAGTCTGCGTTCGCCCACGTTTCGCGCTCGCTCCAAAATTTGCGCCTCGCACCCATGATCGAGCTGCCGGTTTCGGGCGTGACCATTTCGCTTTGGATCATCGTCGTCGTCTCTTTCATTGGCGGATTGTTCAGCGGCTTTCTCGGCGGCGGCGCCGGCTACATTCGCATGCCGTCGATGGTCTATGTGCTCGGAATCCCCACGCACCTAGCGGTCGGAACTGACCTTTTCGAGATCATTATTTCGGCCAGCTACGGAACGCTGAGTCATGCGCTCAAAGGCAATGTCGACATTTTGATCGCGCTGGTCATGAACATCGGCGCCGCCATCGGTGCGCAGATTGGCGCGATCGCCACTCAATATTTCACCGGTCCGAAAATTCGTCTCGCTTTTGTGCCATTGCCGTTAATCGGCGCGGCGATCGTGATCTACACCCTCCTGACCGGCCACAAGTTATGAAATTATTACTTTGCAGTGATGGGACGGACGCGGCGGCGGCTTCCGCGCGCCTGGCCGCGCTACTCGCCCGTACCACCAAATCGGAAATCGCGCTCCTGGGAATCGCGGAAGGCGAGCAGGACGAAGCGCCGCTCCGGAAATCGCTCACTGCCCAGGCGGCGGAATTTGGGAGCGCGGCCAGCCCACCGCGGCTGGTCATTGGCCACGGCGAACCGATCCAGGGAATTCTGGCCGAAACCAAGAGCACAAAATACGATCTGGTCCTCATCGGCGCGCGGCAGGTGGCGCGCAGCGGACCGCGGTGGCGCTCGGAACGGATGTATGAAATCATCAAGGCGATCGAGCCGCCGGTCCTCGTCGCTCTCGGCGAATGCCAGCGGCTTTCGCGTTTTCTCGTTTGCACCGGCGGGAAGAAATATATCGACGCCGCCGTCCGCCTGACCGCGGAACTCGCCGCCGCTTTGCATGCCGAAGTGACTCTCCTGCACATCATGCCGGAACCCCCTGCGATCTACGAAGACCTGGCCGAAAGGGAGCGTGATGTCGACGCGCTTCTGGGCTCGAATTCCGAGCTGGGCCGCAACCTGACCGCACAGAAAAAAGCGCTGGAGAAAATGGGCGTGAAAGTGCAGGTGCGCGTCCGCCAGGGGAGTGTGCTCGAACAAATCTTTCGCGAAGTTTTCGACGGCGATTACGACCTCGTCGTGACGGGTTCGTCGCGCGCCCGCGGACCGCTCCGACATTACATTATGGGCGACATCACGCGCAGCATTCTCAACCGCGCGGAATGTCCCGTCCTCGTCGCGCGGAGCGATGTCGCCGCGGCGCCCGGAGGTTTTTGGCCACGAGTCCGCGCCCTTTTCGGCGCTGGGGCGGCCTGATCCTCCCCGGCAGGTCCTCGTCGCGCGCAGAGCGAAAATGTGCCATCTTTGCCGCCGCACGCCGACGTAGCTCAGCTGGTAGAGCAGCTGATTCGTAATCAGCAGGTCACGGGTTCGAGTCCCGTCGTCGGCTCACTCGGCAAACCTTTGTTTTCGAGCCTTCGGCTAATTTACGCGCGGTGAACTATCTTCTGCCGCCTGGCGTAGGATACTGCGTCCCACCTAATCAAACGTTGTGTCCAGCATCGCTGTCATTATTCCAACTCTGAATGAAGAGGAGAATGTTCTACCCTTGTTGGAGCAGCTAGCGGTTCTGAGCGCTCCCATTCAGGAGATCGTTTTTGTGGACGATGCTTCCACGGACGAAACCCGCGCGCGGATTTTAAGTTGGCGGGGGAGGCCCAGCGCGCGCCTGCTGGCGCGGGACGCCGGCGAGAGGGGTTTGGCCGGAGCCATTCTCGCCGGAGCGCGCTCGACCAGCGCGGAAATCCTCGTGGTGATGGATGCCGATCTCAGCCACCCGCCCGATAAAATCGACGAGCTGCTCGCGCCGGTGCGAAATGGCCGTGCGGATATGGTGATTGGCAGTCGTTATGTTGCCGGCGGGACGACGCCCGGATGGCCGCGCTGGCGTCGCGTCATTTCGCGCGCGGCGTCCGCCGTCGCTTTTCCTTTGACCGGGGTGCACGATTCGATGTGCGGATTTTTCGCAGTAAGACGCGATCTGCTGCTCCGCTTTGCCGCGAATGCTTCCGGCTTCAAGATCGCCTTCGAAACGATTGTGCGCGGACGGAAAGAACTCCGGGTCGAGGAAATCCCCATCGTCTTCCACGATCGCGTGCGCGGTGAATCGAAGATGTCGTGGCGCGAAATCGCGCTCTTCAGCGCGGCGTGGCTTTCGGCGCTCGGGCGGCGCCAGGAACCCGAACCGCCATTGATTTCTCCCGCCAAAGTTCGACCGCCATCGTGACGTAAAGCACCAGCGCGGCAAAAAAAACGCTGCCATAGGTTTGCGCCACGCGAGGTGTCACGGCGGTGACCAGTAACAACGTGACCGCGATCATAAATCCGAGAGACGATACGAGATCGCCATGCGACAGCCAGCGCTGCAACACCAGCGCAAGCGGCAGCATCAGCCAAAGGAAAAGATAACCGAAGGCGAGGGGGGTGAAGAGGAGAATGAGCATGAGCAGGCACGCGAACTCGAGCGCCGCCGTGTCGAGAGAAATTGTCCGCGGCATGACGACCAAAAACGAAAGGCCGACCACGAACGCGAACGCGAGGATAATGTAATTCACCGTGGTAAAACTAAGATTTGTCAGATTCGCGTATTCCGGCGTCGCTGATTCTTCGGCGCTGACTGGGCGCAGCATCCGATTCATCAGCCCAAACGCGGACTGATTCTTCCAGCTGTAGCCACGGAGTTGTCGTTGCGCGATCCCGGCAGAATCGTAACGCAACATCCCCGCGCGCCAGCTTTGGAAATCCTTCCTGGCTTGCGCTGGACCTCGACGCGGGAGCGAAAAGAGGAAAAGCAGACAGACCAGCGAGATCAACAGGGAAACGATTGCCGTCCAATGCCTGCGCCAGACCAAATACGGAAGCGCAAGAAGCGGGAAGGCCTTGATCGCCACCGCGAGCGCCAGCAGTGCGCCCGCGACGGCGCCACGCTTTTTTTGTAATGCGATGAACGTCCCGAGCATGAGCGCAAAAAGAACAATGCTCGGCTGCCCCAGATGGTAGCTCGACCAAATGTAAACGCTCACGAGCAAATTCGCCGTCAACAAAACGAAGGTTTGTTTTTTGTGCCCGAGCATCGAGGCCAGGGCGCGGACCGCGACGAACCAGGCGAGCGAGCTGACCAACGAAAGCAGGAAAATGAACGCTGTCTTCCCAAAGAGCGACGGCCACGCCAGGAGAAACGCGCACCCGGGCGGGTACATGAAGACAAACGTCCCGGTCTGTTCATAAATTTCGCGCCGTTCCCACCACGCGCGCCCGGCCTCGTACCAGATGTGGTAGTCCATCGTCGTCCCGCTGTGGAGGAAACGGAGGACGGGAAGGAACGTCAGGAAAACAGCGGCCAGATACCACCCGATCAAAACCGAAAACCGAATCCTGGGGCGTTCGAAAAAATCGGCGCCTCTTTCGAGTTGGGCGCGCATCAACTCGTTAGCGCTGGCCGCATTTCATGCCAGGCCGTGGCCTGCTCGTAGGCGAAGCCGATTTGCAGAAGAAGTTCCTCGGCCAGGGCCGGCGCGAGAATCTGCAATCCGAGCGGCAGCCGTTCTTCCGAAAAACCGCAGGGAAGACTGAGCCCACAAATGCCGGCGAGATTCGCGGCATTGGTGAAAATATCGGCCAGATACATTTGCAGCGGATCCGAAACTTTCTCGCCCAGTCGAAACGCCGGCGTCGGCGTCGTCGGCGAGATCAGAGCATCGACCTGGGCGAAGGCGTCGGTGAAATCGCGCCGGATCAATTCCCGCACTTTTTGCGCGCGCCGGTAGTAGGCATCGTAATAACCGGCGCTCAGCACATATGTCCCGAGAATAATGCGGCGCTTCACTTCTGTGCCAAAACCTTCCGAGCGTGTGCGCTCGTAAAAATTTGCGATCTCTGAGATCTCCTTCGTCTGGCGGCCGTAACGAATGCCATCGAACCGCGCCAAGTTGGCGGAGGCTTCTGCGGTCGCGATCAGGTAATACACGCTGATCGATTGCTCGGTGTGCGGCAGCGATACTTCTACGATCTCAGCCCCGAGCGTCGTCAGACACGCGACGGCCTCATCAAACGCGCGCCTGACTGCGGGATCGATCCCGTCGCTTACGTATTCGCGCGGCAATCCAAGCCGCAGACCGCGCAAACCGCGCGCGAGCGATGCGGTGAAATGTGGCACCGGCGCTTTCACTGAAGTGGAATCCTTCGCGTCGTGCCCGGCGATCACTTCGAGGAGCAACGCGGCATCCGTTACTGTTTTTGTGAGCGGACCAATCTGATCGAGCGACGAGCTGAACGCGGTCAGGCCGTAACGTGAGACGCGTCCGTAGCTCGGTTTCACTCCGACGACGCCGCACATCGCCGCCGGCTGCCGAATTGATCCCCCCGTATCCGACCCGAGCGCGGCGATGGCCGTTCCCGCAGCCACCGCCGCCGCGGCACCGCTGCTCGATCCCCCGGGAACGCGATCACGCGCCCAGGGATTGCGGGTCGCGCGCACGCTGGAATTTTCCCCCGAGGAACCCATCGCAAATTCGTCCATGTTCAGGCGGCCGAACGGAATCGCGCCGACGCCGCGCAGTCGCGCGATGACCGTGGCGTCATAGGGCGCGCGATAGCCCTGCAAAATCCGTGAACCGGCAGTGCATGGCTGTCCGCTGACATTGATCAAATCCTTAATCGCAATCGGGATTCCGCCCAGCGGCAGATTGACGTCCGCCGTTTCCGCCTCCGCCAGGGCCGTCTCGAAATCGCGTGAAAGATAAGCGCCGAGATCGTCGTCGAGACGCTCGATGCGATCGTTAACCGCCCGCAAGATTTCCGGCGGAGAAATCTCGCGGGCGCGCAATTTTTTCTGAAGCTCGGCCACGCCGAAGGCGGCGAGGTCGCTCATTCCAGCACGCGCGGAACGAGAAAAAGATTTCGCGCCTGCCGCGGCGCATTGGCCAGCGCGGCCTCCGCGCTCAGTCCCGCCTTCGCTTCGTCCTTTCGCAGCGCCGCCACCGGCACCACTTCTTCGTACGTTTCCGCGACAGAGGAGACGTCTACTTTTTGCAGTTGCGCGGCATACTGCAGCACGTCGTCGAGCTGGCGTTGAAAGAGCTCGGCCTCTTCGGCCGTAAGGTGCAGGCGAGCCAGACGCGCGGCGTAAACCACGTCGAATTCACCACGATCCGCCATTGCTAAAAATGGAAGCGCGTCAGGATCCAAATGATCGCCGCGGCGAGCGCGATCACGAGGACGAGAAAAATGATACGGCCTTCGTGCCGTTCTTTTCGAAGCGAATGACGGCGCCGTTTTACGCCCCAGTCCTCGTCGCCCCAGCGCTTGTCCCGCAGGGCCA
>JBBSEO010000082.1:0-9009 GCA_038239645.1 Chthoniobacterales bacterium
CGGACCAATTCGAAAAGTTGGTGATCGATTATTTCGCGAGCGAATACCAGGCGGGCCGAACGCCGAACCCGTGCGTGATGTGCAACGAGAAACTGAAGTTCGGCAATCTCTGGTCAAAAGCGGAAGCGCTCGGTTGCGATTTTATCGCCACGGGCCATTACGCGATCATCGAGCACGGGGACGGCGGGGCGGTTCTGCGAAAAGGAGCCGATCCGCGAAAAGACCAATCCTATTTCTTGTTCAGTCTGCGGCAGCCGCAATTGCAGCGCGCCCTCACGCCGTTGGGCGGAATGGCAAAGAGCGAGATTCGCGCGATCGCCCGACAGCTCGGCTTGAGGGTCGCGGACAAAGCGGACAGTCAGGAAATTTGTTTCGTCCCCGGGCAGGATTACAAGGCCTTCCTCCGCTCGCACCTCGGTGCCGAGCAATTTCATCGTGGAGGAATTTATGATCGCGACGGGAATTTCATCGCGGCCCACGATGGCATCGAAATGTTCACCATCGGACAACGAAAAGGTTTGCCGGGCGGTTCCGCAGAACCGCGCTATGTGGTCGATATCGACGCGGAATCGAATCGCGTCATCGTCGGGACCGCGGCTGATTTGCTGGTGGAGGAATTCGAAGTGGAGCGTGTGAACTGGATTTCACCCGAACACGGCGACGAAGCGACGGTCGTGAAAATTCGCTATAATCATCCGGGAACAACTGCTTCGATCGAACGAGTCGATGATCACCGTGTTCGAATCCGGCTGCACGAGCCGCAGAAGGCGGTGACGCCGGGGCAGGCGGCGGTCTTCTATCAAGGAGACCGCGTCCTGGGCGGTGGCTGGATTTGTCGCCAGGCCGCGTTAGTCGCGGCCTGAACGCAAAGGTTTGTCCGACCTCAGCGAGAGTGCCTTCGCGCACTCCAAAAAATGAACGCGCCAATAAGATTGGCCAGCAGGCTGACGCCGATGACCTTGGCCGCGAATGAGGCCTGGTTCGGAACATCGATGATGGGGAAAACGGTGAATCCGATCGCGAGGAGCGAAACGAGCAGTCCAGACGTCGCCGCGACTTTCAACCAAAGCGAAGCGCCAGTGCGGAGGAATTGCGCGCCGAAGAGTGGCAGCGCAAACATCATGAAATAGGCGATGCCGTAAAAGACGTTGGCGGCGTTGTCCACCAGTTGAAAAGCTTCCTGGATTCCGGCGCCGATCTGGCTCGCGATCGCGATCGTCACGGTAAGAAGAACGATAAACAGGATCGAGTTCACCGGCGTTTTGTATTTCGGATGGAGCCGCGTAAACCAAACCGGAAGCAGATTATCCCAGCCGGCGACCATGGGCAGACGCGAGCTGCCGGTCATGTGCACGCTGGTGGAAGCGATGGTACGAATCGTCATCAGAATAATTCCGGCCGAGGCAAAAGCGCCGGCGATGGGGGAAGATCGGAGCCCGAGACGAAGCGTTTGCGGCACCGGGCCGATCAGGTCGATCGGATTGTTGCCGATGAAGGCGAGGACCGAACTCGTCCCGAGAATGAACATGAAAGCGATCACCGGCGCCGCGATCAAGACCGAGCGACCGATGTCGCGCGCGGGCGCCTGCGCTTCGCCGGCGAGAATAGCGACGTATTCGAAACCGCTCAGCGCGCCGACGGCGAGTTTGCTGAAAATATTGAAGCAGAAGAAAAGGGACAGTGTCGGCACGGCCATCGCGAGCGGGTGATAATGCGCGAGATTGCCGCGCCAGAGGGCGATGAAGGGGAGCGCGACCAGCGTGCTGTAAATAATCAGCATCGCGACCGCGCCGATGTTGTGGACCCATTTCCCCAGGGACAAGCCGCGCACGCCCGTCCAACCCAGGCCAGCGAGCAGAAGGAAACTAACGAGCGAGACGCACCATTTGCTGTCCGGCATCCAGGCCGCGCTTTCGCCGATGGCATACGAGATGTTCGTCGTAACAAACATTCCGCCGAGGGCAAGAACGGTGATCGAGAGTAACCAGAGATTCCAGGCAACGATGAAGCCGGCGAACTCGTTGAAGCCGAGTTTTGTCCACTGATAGAGGCCGCCTTCGAGCGGCATCCGCCGGTTGAGATAAATCACGACCGCGGCCTGCGGGATGTAGAAGAGCAGAATCGCCAGCGCCCAGAAAAGCAGATGCGCCTGGCCGAGCTTCGCCGCGGCGCCGACCCAGCTCGAGCCCACAATGAAGAGAATTTGGGTGAGAACGAGATCGCGGAGTCGAAGCTCCTTCGGCAGGGACCCGCTGCGACCCGTTATCTCGGTCTCTTCAGCGGCGACATCGGGATTCATGCGGAAGGGGAGACGGGCAGCGCGGGACTTAGTCTTTGGCGGGCTTAGGCGGCGGCGGCTCGAGACGGAATTCTTTGTGCCTGATCTTCCCGCCGGCGTACCCGATGTACGCTCCGGCACTGAAGGCAGCGAGGGCGAGGAGAAGGCTGGCAAAAAAAAGCGGCTTCGTCGTGGCAGCGAACTTACGCGGGAGAATGAGCGCGGACAGGGCGACGGCGGCCGTCAGATAAAAAATCCAAACTAACTGATCGGCGCGATGTTCGTGCGCGGCCAACCAGGCTGAACCATCGTTATCCGACATGGAGAGGACTCGGTCATACGCTTCTTCGCCATAGTGCGCGACCGGCCAGGCCGAGAGGGCAGAAATAAAGATAAGGACCAGCGCTGTCACTTCCGCGGATCGGTTACGCACGAACAAAGCGACGATGGCCGCGATGATTGCCAGGATCAGTCCGTAAACCGGCAAGGGATTGAGGAGGGTGTGAAGATACTCGGGTTGATCGAGGCCCTTGAGAAATCCGTTCACGATTTATGAAGGTGGCCGAGAGCCCATGAGTTTGGCGAGATTTTCCGGCACGTAACGCTTCCAATCGTTCGTGGTGAAATGCCACCATTCCGTCCGCAGTCCGTAAAAACCCGCCCGGCCCATCGCGGTCTGCAATATCCTCAAATGCCATCGCACGGCGGGATCAGTGCCGATGTAGTGCAGCATCGCCGCCGGCGTGAAATCGTCGAAATCGGTCGGCATCGAGACGGGGTTCATCCATTCGTCGAGCAGAGTCACATCAACGGCGACGCCCCATGAATGCATCGAGCCGCCGCCGTCGCTGGGATTGGCGACGTAATCGCGGGTGGGCGAGAGGCGCCAGAGCCGGGCCTGCGCTTCGTGCGAACGGTAGGCGTCCCAGACACGCATGTAAAAATGAGCGCGGCGTAAGTGTGTCTGGGCGAGCATGAGTTTTCGCGCGACGCCCGCGCGCAACATCGGCTGCGTATTCGCGGGGTAAATCGGTTGGTGTGCGATGTTATTCGAGGTCGCGTAGCGCAGGTCGAAGGAGAGGGAAGGGTCCGCCGTGCGCAGATTCACCCAGGTAAAATCGTCGGCGGGGAGTTCGACGATCTGGGCGCGAAGCAACGTGGTCGCTGCGGAAAACAAAAGCGCCGCGACGAGCCGTCGCATCACCTTTTTGCGGCCGCAGTGGTCGCTGCGGGAGGTGTGCCGTTGTCGGTCTTCGCCAGACGCTGCAACAAAATGCGCGCGGCGTTTTCCGGAAGGTCAAACCGCACCTCGAGATTTGCCCCGTCGCGTTTCACCTCCGGCGGTCGCGCAAATAACGACAGCTCCGTCCCGTCCAGATACAACAACTGCTGGGGCTGTTCCTGCAAAGTCTTGGCCAGCGCCGTCGCCGCCTCAGCCGAATCTGCGGTCATGGTGAGATGACATTTCGCTGGGTTTTGCAGTGAGAGGCTCAAGCCAATCAACTCGATGCGAGACAGTAATTCCCGCGGAAAAATCGGCTGAAAGACGCGGGTGAGTCCAATCGGATCGCGCGAGACGAGGCGAAGGCTGGAATCGGCCTCGAGGTCGTGAAGATGTTCGAGCAGCTGTGCTTCCGGCTGCAAATCGTTGCTCAAGCCAAGGCGCACCCGCACCATTTGATCGACCTCGGCCGGACCTCCGATCGCGAGCGTTCGCGGCCCGATCCGGGCGAGGGAAAAGTTTTCGCGCTGCCAGACGGGCAGACCGCTGATGTTGCGTTTCTCGAAGCTCGGATTTTCCAGATTTCGCATGTAGGAGGTCGCGTTTCCGTTGGTCTCGATCAAAGCGAACTCGCGCGGCGCCGTGCTGGCATCGGCCGTCGCAATGGCGCGAATTAGCCGAGCGGCGTCACCCGGGATTTTGAGATTTGGCGCCTGCGCGGCCGGACCCAGCAGTGCGGCCCAGGTTGGCCGCCAAAAGTCTTCCGTGCGCCAGCGTTTGATCAGTTCGTCCTTCTCCAGGCGATCGGTATTGAGAGAGAGAATGGCATCCGTCTCCTGCGGCAACCAATCGCTGTGCGGAGGCGATTTGAGAAACACCAGTAGCGTGAAAACCGTCAGGATGATGACCGAGGCGGCGGCGAAGTAAAATTTTCGCAGCTGTTGTTTGTCGATCTGATCGGAGAGCGATCGCAGCTCGTCCTTGTGGGCGACGTGGCGGTCAACGGCCTGGCGGTTGCGCAGGACATCGTGCAGCAGGCGAGGGGCGTTGGGAGGGGCGATGCCGCGATTCGCGAGATGACGTCCGATATTGAGATAGGCGGGGTCCTTGCGCCCCTCAACCGTCTCGTGATGTTGCCGCGCTTCCTTGAGAACGTCATTTTGCGCCCGCGCTTTCTCATTGAGAATGCGATCTTTGTCTTCGTATTTGCCTCGAACACGGGAAATCTGCTGATCAGCGGCCGCGATTCCTTCTTCGATGGCGGCGAGCTGTTGCCGAGCGCGGCGGCACGCTTCCGCACTGCCTTCGCGCGCACGAATGATTTCGGCGCGCTCATCCGGAAGGCGGGCGCGTTTCGAGGACAACTTTTCCATCTGTGCGTCGAGATCATCCGGTGGCGGCGAAAGCGATTGCAGCTCCGCCACTTTTTTCATCAGTGCGCGATCAGTCGCGTCATTCGCCTGTAACCGGCCTTCCACGCTGCTCAGCTCGCGATCGCACAAGTTGGCCTGCGCCTTCGCTTCGTCGCGCCGCTGAAGGATTGGTTTCTTCTTCTGATCGAGCCGGGCGATTTCTTCATTCTGTGCCTGCGAATTCTCGCGCCGCTCCGCATCAATCTGCTTCAACGCTCCTTCGGCCTGCGCGATTCTGACTGCGACCTCTTTTTGCTCCTGCTCGAGCTTTTTCAGCGCGACAATCTCAGTGCGCACTTCCTCAAGGCTGGAAGCCTGGGTCGTGCCTTCGCGACCGAGGCTGATCTCGCTCCGCTTCAGTTGACGTTTCACATGGCGCAACGCCATGCGCGTCCGCTGCCGTCGGACCTTGAGTCCCAACTCACGCAGGCCGGTCCCGATAAAATTCACGTGGTCAACCTCGCGTGCTCTGTGAGACAGCTCAAGCGCCTACTCCTCGGCATTGAGCCGGGTCAGGACAGTGAAATCTTCCAGCGTGGTGGTGTCGCCGGTCACACCCTTCCCGCTGGCAATCTCCTTCAGAAGGCGGCGCATAATTTTGCCACTGCGCGTTTTCGGCAGCGCTTCGGCAAAACGAATCTCGTCCGGTTTGGCGATGGCGCCGATCTGAGTGCCGACGTGCTCGCGCAATTCCGCTTTCAACGCGGGCGTCGCTTTGATCTCGCTCTTCAAAGTGACAAAGGCGACGACGCTCTGGCCTTTCAATGCATCCGGCCGGCCGACGACCGCAGCTTCGGCTACTTTCGCGTGCGCGACCAACGCGCTTTCGATTTCCGAAGTGCCAAGCCGATGACCGGCAACGTTCAACACGTCATCGATCCGGCCTACGATCCAGAAATATCCGTCAGCGTCGCGTCGCGCCCCATCGCCCGTGAGGTAGGAGCCTTTAAACTCGCTCCAGTATTGTTTCCGATAACGTTCCTTGTCCCCATAAATCGTGCGCAGCATCGACGGCCACGGTTTTCGAATGATCAATTTTCCGCCGACATTGGGCCCAACTTCGCAGCCCTGTTCGTCGACCACGGCGGCATCGACGCCGAAGAACGGCAGAGTGGCGCTGCCCGGCTTCGTCGGCGTCACGCCAGGTAGCGGCGTGATCATGATTCCGCCCGTTTCCGTCTGCCACCAGGTATCGACGATCGGGCAGCGGCCGCCGCCGACGTTCTTGTGATACCACATCCACGCCTCGGGATTGATCGGTTCGCCGACTGAGCCGAGCAGGCGCAACGACGAAAGATCATGTTTCCTGACCCATTGGTCGCCCCAGCGAATAAACGCGCGAATCGCCGTCGGCGCGGTATAGAGAATGGTCACGCGATAATCCTCGATGATGCGCCAGAAGCGATCCGGCTCGGGCCAATTCGGCGCCCCTTCGTAGATGAAGGTGGTGGCGCCATTGGCGAGCGGGCCGTAAACCACGTAGCTGTGACCGGTCACCCAACCGATGTCGGCGGTGCACCAGTAAAGATCCTCCTCGCGCAGATCGAAAACGTATTTGGTCGTGACCGTCGTCCCGACGAGATAACCGCCCGTGGTATGCAGAATGCCCTTTGGCTTTCCGGTCGAGCCGCTGGTGTAGAGGATATAAAGTGGATGCTCGGAATCGAGCGCGACCGGTTCGCAATTCGCATCGACCTCCTCGAGCTCGCGATCCCACCAAAAATCGCGGCCTTTTTCCATGTGCACCTCATTTCCGGCACGGCGGAAAACGATCACGCATTTGATCGACGTCTCGTCGCGGAGCCCATCATCAACATTTTTCTTTAACGGCACGATCGCACCCCGGCGATATCCGCCGTCTGCGGTAATGACGGCGATGGCGCCGCTGTCGTTGATCCGATCCCGGATGCTGTCGGCGCTGAATCCACCGAAAACGACGGAGTGGACCGCGCCGATGCGCGCGCAGGCGAGCATCGCGATCGCCGCCTCAGGAATGGCCGGCAGATAAATCAGAACGCGATCGCCCTTGCGAATCTTGTGGCGCTTCAGGACGTTGGCAAAGAGACAGACTTCGCGATGCAATTGCTGATACGTCAGCGTGCGTTTTTCGCCCGGCTCGCCTTCCCAAATGATGGCGGCTTTGTTCCGGCGCGGTCCAGTGAGATGGCGATCGAGGCAATTTTCCGAGACGTTGAGCTGGCCACCGACGAACCATTTGGCGAAAGGCGCCTTCCATTGCAGGACTTTTTTCCACGGCCTGCGCCAGGTCAGCTCTTTCGCTTCCCGGGCCCAGAAGCGTTCGGGATTACGAATCGATTCGCGATAGAGTTTCTCGTACTGAGAAATCTTGTTCAGCCGTGCACCCCGCTGGAAAGCGGCCGGCGGTTTGAACCGACGTTTCTCGACGAGGTGAGACTCAATGTTATCCATCCGCGAGGGGGAATGGTAAGCGGCGGCGCCAGGCCGCTCAATCGAATCTTCGACGACGAAGCACCACCGGCCGCAGCTAGGCCGCGTCTCGATCCTGCATCGACTCGTAAACCTTGGTCGCGCCGTAAATCAGCAGAGCGGGTTTGAGAGCGAACATGACCAAGCGGAGCAGTCCGCTGAAGATGCCGAAGATCGGGAGGCGATTAAGAATAAAGCCGGCCAGCATGGCGTAGAAAAGGGATTGGGTCGGTTTCTCGCGCACAAATTCCTCGGTCTGCGTGAGCACGTCAGAAAATTGGTCCTGCGCATAACGCACCGAGCGCTGCGCGATATCAGTGGGTCGTTGATCGTCCATGCTGTTGTTTCGGATTCCGAGGCGTGGTCGCGTGTTCCTTTTCCTAACGAAGCGTCAGCCAGAGGGTGCGCGCAGCGGCGCCCGGTGGAAATTCTGCCGGTGAAGGCTCGCGGTGGATTTGCCCGGCGCGCCGGGCCGCCTTCAGGCAATAACGCGCCATGACCTCGAGACCACGCTCGTCCAGCGTATGGCAATTGGTGGAAAGAAGAATCCGGCAATCGCGCCCGGCGACCTCGCACGCGAGGAGCAGCAATTCCTCGAAATCCTTTTCAACTTGGAAGGCGCGGCCGCGCTCAGAACGCGAAAACGTCGGCGGATCGAGGATAATGAGATCGAATTTCTCCTTTTTGCGCGCGAGCCGGGGAAGGACGGCAAAGACGTCGTCAGGAAGAAAGCGGTGACCAGCAAGCGACAAGCTGTTGAGCGCGAAATTTTCGCGGCCACGATCGAGAGACCGACGTGAGAGGTCGATGCTAACGGTGGCCGCACCGACTGAGGCGGCCGCGACCGAAAAGGCGCAGGTGTAGGCGAAGCAATTCAGCATCCGCTGCGGCCGCAGTCTTCGGATGTAGCTGCGGTTCTCGCGCTGATCGATGAAAAGGCCGGCGGAATATCCCGCGCTGAAATCGATCACGAATTGCAGATTACGCTCGAGGGCGATCGTACGCGGCTCGGCTTCCTTGCTGCCGAGAAGGAGCAGGGCTGGCCCGCGAGCTTCATTCCGGCGTGGCAGAAAACGTCCAAACAATCGGTGCATTTGGAAGTCGACCGCTTCGGACCAGATGAACAGATCGGTCGCCAGCGCTTCGCGCGCGGCGTCGCTCTTGTAGGAAACGAGCGCGTCGTCACCAAAACGCTCGACCCAGCCATCCCGCGTCGTGCAAAGCCGGTAGGCGCTGGTGTGTTCCGCGTCGAACGATGCGATCATTTCGCGCTCCATCCATCCAGCGGTGATATTCACAGTTTGTTATCGAGCGCGCGCGTCCGGTTTGCTGCATCGATGCGACGCGATAAGCTCGTCCTTCCAGTGAAAAAGCAGGTTACAGTCCGCATTCCCGCTACAACCTCAAATCTGGGGCCGGGTTTCGATGCCATGGGCGTGGCGCTGCGGCTCTATAACGTTGTCACGATCGGTCGTGGAAGTGCTGAGAATCCCCCGATCGTCGCAGCCGCGGCGGCGAAATTTTTCGTCGCCGCGCGCGTTCGGCCATTCCCGTTTTCCTGCGAAATTCGCGGCAACGTTCCGGTCGCGCGCGGGCTGGGCAGCAGCGTGACGGTGCGGCTGGGCGTGATGCACGGACTGAACGTCCTC
>JBBSEO010000083.1:0-8939 GCA_038239645.1 Chthoniobacterales bacterium
AACCGGGTAAATCTGCAGAGTAATCTAACCTAACGAAAAGACGTGGATGGAGCCGGCAGACGGGTTCGAACCGACGACCTGCTGATTACAAATCAGCTGCTCTACCAACTGAGCTATACCGGCATTTTCCCTCGTAGATTACCGCGAAACGGCCGTTACAAAAGCTCATTATACACCCCTTTTATACACCTCAGCCGCAAATCTCCATCCACTCGCGCCAATACGCGTTGGTTTACGGTGGTCGGCAGTCACGCGATTTTTGATAATTCTGTTCGCTCTATACACGGAGCTTAGCCGCGAGTGGAACGGTTCAACATCGCGGGGAAGTGAATGTTGTAGCCAAACCCGTCTGGGAAACAACGGCCGTTCAAAACTTGGTCCGCTATCGGCCGGCCGGAACATATTTTGCGCGTTTCAAGATTAGCGGAAAACCGATCTTCAAAAGCCTGAAGACAACTGTCTTTTCGGTGGCCAAGCAGCGGCTGCCCGACACGATGCGCGAGCATCGCGCGAAACTCGAATCGGTAACGGCTGTGGCGATCGGGAAGATGACTGTCGGCGACGCGGCGCGGGTATATTTGGAAAAAGTTCGCGCGAACGTTTCGCTGAAACCGAGATCAAAAGACTATCGCGAGGTGATGATTGATTTTATCAATCGGTCGTGGCCTGGGTTCTTCGGAATGGATGTGCGCAGAGTCGGTGAACGCGATTGCCAGGAATGGTTAGTCCGATTCCAAAAGCACTATGCGCCTTCGGTAGTAAACAATGCGATCGGAACGTTGCGCGGCGTTTTTGCGGAGGCGGTGGGTAGCGGCGCACGCTTCGGAGATCCCGCGGCTAACCTCTCGCGAATGCGAGTTCGCGCGAAGCGGCTGGAGTTGCCGTCGCGAGCCGAGTTCCTACGATTCGTCGAGGAAATACGCACGGCCGGTGCGAGGCAATCAAAAGACTGCGCGAACCTCGTGAAATTCCTCGCATACACTGGTGTGCGGATTGGCGAGGCCAAGTTCGTCAATTGGGCAGACGCTAATTTCGAGCGTCGGCAACTGCATGTCTGCGGCGATCCAGAAACAGCGACAAAGAACGGAGAGACGCGTTACGTGCCGATGATTCCTGAGCTAGAGCAAATGCTGAGGGAACTTCGATCCGAGCGATCAAGCGAGCCAGCGACCGCGAGAGTTATGCGCGTTTTCGAATGCCAGAATAGCATGACACATGCGGCCGCCAAGATCGGAATGAAGCGTATAACCCATCACGATTTACGTCACTTGTTCGCTACGATTTGCATCGAAAGCGGCGTAGATGTTCCTACTGTCTCGCGCTGGCTCGGCCATAAAGACGGCGGCGCGCTTTGTATGAAGACGTATGGACATTTGCGTCAAGACCATAGTCTCGCGCAGGCACAGCGTGTCACCTTCGGTGCGACAGTTTAAACGGCATGCTCAACATCGGCTCCATCCTTGATCGGCGCCTAACGACAGCGAAGCCGAGAGCGTTTCACTCGAGAACTTGGATCTCGGGGTAGCCCGGAGATGAAAGCTTGAGCGGCGAAACGCCTTGCCCTTTCAGGTACAGGTCGAAAAAACTGTGCAGGCAGTATGCCGTTACGCCTAATTGTCGGCGCCCGCCGATACCGACAATACCTAGCAGACGGAGCGTCCGTAGCACGATATGGCTCTTTAAGAGGGCTCCGTCGTCACTGAAGAGAAAATGGTTTGCGCCACGAATAGCTATGCGCAGCCTTCCGTCCGGGGGCAGACGATCGTAGATCGATTGGACATCGGCGAGGACGCGCCTCGCCTCCGGGTCGGAGGAATAAATTTCGTCGCTCAGCACGAACATGAACGGCTGATGAAGGCCCTCCCGAACGACGCGGCCGAAGGGCTGACCGTCCAGATCGATCCCTGCCTTGCATCTGGGATCGTCGTGGCAAAATTGTGCGGCGGTCGCCCCACCAAAAGAGTGACCAAATACTCCCACTCGCATTAGGTCGAGCCGTCCCATGAATTTGCCGAACACGTCGGAGCTGTTCAACCGCTCTAAGCGATCGAGGACGAAGGCGCTGTCGGCCGTCCACGCAGTCAGCACTTTGTTCACACACTCGGCTTGTTGGGCATGCCCTTGGCCTTCACAATATTCCGGGTTATTCTCCGGCCTCCTTCTCATCACCCGTCCGTCAGGAAAAACCACGACCTTCGTGCGATACGGAGCATCGAAGCCGACGACGACGTAGCCGTGACTGGCCAGATCCTCGGCGAGTGTTGAATAGTTCCATACCTCGGCAGAAGCACCCGCTCTCATGATCACCACTGGATATGATTGCGACTCCGATGACACTTCGGAGTCACGACTGCTATGCGCGCGAACCTTCGAGAGATCGCGCGTCAGAAGTTTCAATACGCCGCCAGAAGGTCCAGCCACCGCCCGCATCGGAGCGGGCACGTAGTCGTCCATCGCCACTGATTGCCCAGCCGTCGACGGGTACCAGATCCAGACAAGAAGCTCGCGCTTCGTTCCGGGAAGGGGCGCCAATGTGTCCGACGTCGCATCATCCGTCCAATCATAGATCGCCCGGCCAACCGTGAATGACCCCGTAGGTGTGGGGAGTGATATTTCGGTCGCGTGCTCCAGCCAGAGCGACCCTAACAGCGTACCGATGCCGAGAACACCTAACATTGCGAATACTGCGAAGCACTTAAGTATCCGACGAACTAGACGCGCCTTAAACATCGGAGGCCGGTTGACGTGACAGCCTGCGAGATATGAATGCAGCTATCGGGATAACTATTGCGATAAAGAGCCATGACGTAGGGGGAACGACAACGAATACAAAAGCGGCTTGCGCTCGAGAAGGACCAAAGGCAACCGCTCCGTAGACCGCCAGAGAACCAAACGTGAGAACCAGTATCACGCCATGGAGCGTCGCCCGGATCAGAACTGACCAACGCTTCGAAACTCCGTTGGCCCATACGAGGATCACGAACGGGGAAAGCACCCACAGCACGAAAAAGACTCGCAGGAGAAGCGGCGGATGACCTATGCGAAACATTAAACCAATCGAGCCCGCAGCCCCAGCCAGCAAAGCAATTGGGGCCACTACGCTGAGTAAGCCAAGAAAGCGCAAACCGGCGGAGCTTCCCAGTCTCTCCTTGTGGGCGTTCGCTGCATCGTCTAGTTTAGGCATCTGGTCGTGAACGGTCGGTAAGATGCGGCGAGCGAAGGGACGGCAGAAGTGCTCTGACCTGTGTGCGATACTCGGCGTAAGTGGGACCGAGGGCGGCGACGAGCATCTCGTCTTCAATCTTAATGCGATACGTGTAGGCCGCAGAGGTCGCCACCAGCGATGCAAGGAGCGTGATCACGTTTCCTGATGCGAGCGCGATTCCGTTGAGGCAGAGTAAAGAACCGAGGTAGCCCGGGTGCCGGACCCAGCGGTAAGGCCCGCTGCGTTCGATGGAGTGTTGATCGTGAACAACCAGGGTTCTGGTGTAGCGGTCCCGCAGCGTCAGCACCGCCCAGAGGCGCAGCAAAACCCCGCAGACCCCCAGCACCACGCCGAGCCAGGCGGTTGCAGGAAGTCCAGGTAACACCGCGTCACGGTACCAGGCTGGGAGGAACGATGAGATGGCCGAGGAGTTCGCCTTCATGGCCAGGGCGAAGCCGAGCACGGAGACCGCGGCGGATATAGAGACGACGAGTGTGCTCCTTCGATCCGACGCACCTGATCGCATGGTCCGGGCGCGGGCGCCGAATCGGATCTCGGATTGAATTGCGTAGAGCAGAAGAACAACCACCGCGCCGATGCCGTAGGCAGGAAGGGCGGTGAAGCGAGAAATTAATTCCGAAATTGAAGTAGTCCTAAAAGGTGACTCAGACGCCTCACGAGAACAAGATCAGCTACGGCCGGGGGGAAAGCAACGCAGCAGGTGGCGGGTAAAAACTGAGACAAACCTGGGGGAACAGAGTTAAGGCCGTTAGCTGCATCGATCCACACGGAATCTTACTGCCGGCCGCAGTGGTAAAGACGGGGAATCGCGCTTGCTCTTCAGAACGCGTAGACAACGGGAGGAAGCAAACTAGGCTGAACATCGCAGCCGCGATCAGTCTTTTTTTCGCTTTCGAAGTCATGACGTGCTCCTAGGGTTTCATCTAACGAGGCACAAGAGAGACACAAGATTCCTGCATCAATCCCCTTCGACTCGGTTCGGCGGCACCGCACGGTGCGTTGTTGCTTGAACGCCTACGACAATCTTTCGCCAAATCAGGCTTCGGATGCCGCACCGGAGTGAACTTCGTTGGCGCAGTCAAAAGGGCGCTTAACGGCTGAGCAGCCGCAACAATTCAGAGCGCGGGATGAGGAGCTTTCCGCGCAATGCACGACACGCGCGCAGTTTACCGCGTTGAATGAGGCGATACACGCTGAAGTAATCAACGCCGAGGAGAGCGGCTGATTCTTTGATCGAGTAGGAGAGTCGCTCCGGGTCAATATCGGCGGCTCCTGACTGCGGTGAATGTTCGAGCGCATCCATTTCGAAGTGAAGATAGGCAGCGCTTAAGAACCACTCGCTCTCGCGCTGGAGCAAAGCGCCTCCCAAATTGAGTTCCACGGACGCCGATTTGCCCTAAAACGATATATGATCTTGAATACATATGTGTCATGGCACATAATCTGCCGTGAGTTGGAGCGTTGCACTGGCCGACGAATTTGAACCGGAATACGAAGACCTGCCCGATGAAGTGCAGGAGGAGCTTCTGGCAATGACTCGCCTGCTGCAGCGGTTCGGACCGCAATTGAAGCGGCCACATGCAGATACGATGAATGGTTCCCGTCACGCCAACATGAAGGAACTGCGCTTTAACGCAGCGGACGGAGTATGGCGTGTCGCTTTTGCTTTCGACCCGCGGCGCAGAGCCGTTTTGCTCGTGGCAGGAGACAAATCAGGTCACAGCGAAAAGAGATTCTATCGTGGGTTGATCAAGAAAGCTGATGAGCGTTACGACGCTCATCTATCCCGATCAGCAAAAAAAGAGAGGAAGTGATTATGCCAACAAACGTAAATGAAATCATCGGACGCTTAAACTCCGCGCGGCGCAAGAGAGTAGAGAAAAGAGCGGCGCAATTGATTGCCGAAGAGATGACGAGACAAGAACTGCGTCGGGCTCTTGAGCGCACCCAGGTCGAAGTCGCCAGAAAGCTGGGAATTACGCAGGACGGCGTTTCGCGTCTCGAACAACGAACCGATATCCTGCTTTCGACTTTGCGAAGCTACATCGCAGCTTTAGGTGGGCGGCTTTCGCTCATCGCGGAATTTCCTGATCGCGAGCCGGTTGTTTTGTCCGGGATCGCCGATCAAGGCGCAAAGCCCGTCGCTTCAAAGAGTCGTAGGCGCGCCAAGGCTTATGCTTGAAGAATCCGCGCAGCTTAACCTAGCTCGCTTCTTGAACACGGATGCTCGACACGACGCTGTTTTCAGCAACCTCTAGCTGCTGATAGCGCTCCGGCGTTAGGCGCACCCACTTCACTGCAAAGTCCTGCAAAGCGAGAAGCAAGGCTCGAAGGTTGCGTCCTTTAATTTCCACATCATGGAACGAGAACTTCAGCCGCACCGCCTCTCCTTGTTCGTCCTGATTGAGCGATGCAGCGATGAGATGCTGATAAGGAAAAAGGCGTGATTCCTGGGACGATGTTTCGACGCGCAGGCAAGCGCACGGCGCTTCACGGTGCCAGCACGCGGGGGCCTCGGACAACGCCTGCCTGTTCGTTTCGAGATGATGTTTCATAAAGTTGTTTCGGATTAGTTTTGAGAAAAGTTGAGAACCAAGACCGCATCGCTCTTTGACAAATCTGCCTCGCGAATTCTCGGCCAGGCCGGACGGAGGGCGTCTTTTGACCGAGACGACTGACTCGTTCGGAAGTTACAAGCTTCAGCGCCAGCTCGCGCTCGCCGCTGCGCGTGATGGCACGTTGCAGCTGTTTTTTATCGGACGTGAAAATCTGCACGCTCTTACGGCCTCGCGAAATTGTGACATACCACAGCTGCGCATTGGTTGCCGCTCGAACCGCTGAGTCGCTTAGGAGAACGTGATCGACTGTCTTGCCTTGCGAGCCGTAGGAGGTGACGGCGTAGCCACGAGCAAATTGCCGGTAGTCCGCTGGCAAGATGCGACCATCCTGAAGAGCGATCTCTCCCGAAGCGCGTATTTTGCGGATAGTCACGACCTCACCGTTGGCGAGCAGTTCTCCACCGACTGCTTTTCCATTCGTCTTTAGTTGAAGCCGATCGTTTCGGCTAAGTTGTAGCGGCTCTGGCGTGCAAATCGTGAGGTGATCCGCATGTTTGGGTCTGACTGCGCGAATTCTGCCGGCTACCTCGATGATAATTCCTGATGGGTTGGCGGCGAGCATCCGACCGCGTGTACCGCGATCGCACCCAATCGTGCGTCGATTGAACACGACCAAGTGATCCTCCGGGTAAAACCGCGGATCGAGCTTTTGGGCAGCAGTCAGGTCGATTGATTCCAGAGCCGTTACCAGTCGGCCATCATCTTCAATTCCGCCCTTCGACCGGAGAGCCGCGCGAATGGACTCATTCAACGCACGCACGTCTGCGCGGGTTTGCGAAACCACCAATGAGGATTCGTTTTTCTTTGTGAGCTCGAGGTACAAGCGAACCAAACTCTCGTGCGCCTTGTCCTCTGCGGCTTCAACAATGGCACCGATGTTTTCGAGTGCAGAAAAGGACCTCTCAGTGTCGCCTTCTGCCGCGGCTTTCACGGCTTCTCGATAGCTCTGGATATATTGCCGCTCTTGTTCTGCTTTTGCGCGTTTCGGAGCCTGCCGGCGAATGACGTTCAATTCCGCTGGCCGCAGCCCAGAATAGCGTTCGATCGCTCGCAATGCGTCGGATGCTTGAATCGGCCCGTGTTGCCGTGTATCGCCGGAAAGGATGACGCGGCCGCCGCCACCCGCCGCGAGTTCAAGAAGCGCCAACATTTGACGGGCACCGATTTGGCCGGCTTCATCGACGATGACGATTCCTCCGTCCGGCATCGATTTATTCTGCAGAAACTCCGCGACTGTTTTGCCGCCCGTGAGCCCGTCCCTTTCCAGATCAATCACCTGCTGTCGCTGAGGTGCCAGCACCAACGTCTTTCTGCCGACCGCCGTTAGCCTTTTCTGCACTGCTCGCAGCACGTAGCTCTTGCCAGTTCCAGCACCACCGCGGAAAAGCGTCACGAAGTCACGTGATCTGGCGATCTTCGCAAATGCCCGTTGTTGATCGTCGGCCAATTGGCCGGTGTTCTGGGACGGATGTGCCATAACAGAGAACCTTCCCGCACCTTCCAATGCCATTCCGACGATCTGCCACTCCCGTCCGAGCACGTCTTTGCGCGTCAGTTTACCGTCCGCGTCGCGAAGGTAATCGCGGGAGCTGGTTTCCCGTTTCAGCTCTGCGAGGGTTAACCCTGAGCCGCGCGCGAATTCGAGCGCGTGCCGCCAAAGTTCATGCTCGCGAACGACGGAGCGCCGATCGAAGAGATGCTCTTCTGCCCAAGAAGTCGCTGTGCCGCTGCTGATCCCTATAGGCTCCGAGGCAACGTTGGGGACGCGGAGGGACGCTGCATCCTCAGGTGAGAGCTGTTCTTTCCATAGCGCGGTTAGCCGCTCCGGGCCGAGGTCGCGGATCTTGCGCGATCGAAGTGTGTGCGCCAGGTATTCGCGAACATCTTTCAGATTCCCGGCGGTCTTCTGTGGCTTCCGCGCGAGAAACTCCTGTGTCTGCACGTCGATCTCGCGATGGCGCTTGGAAAACTTCTCGCATAATTCCGGACTGACGCCGATCACTCGGAAGTCACCGCGTCGCGAATTTTCGAGCTCGTAGCCGCAGCTTCTCAATGCACGAGCGAGTTCGTGATAATAGACGTTCTCGACGTACTTTTGCGCGACAAGCATTCGGGAGTTCTGCAGCGCTTTCCATCTGCCCTCCGCCGCGTCATGGCTGGCGTTGAAAACGATGCAGTGCGTGTGCAGATGCGGGTCAAGAGCTCGCGAGGTGTCGTGTTGGAAAAGCGCGGCGACGATATTTCCAGTCGCCCGATCCGAGTTGTTCCCGGCCTGCCGAATGCGCGTTGCGGCGAACTGTTCTAGTTCTTGAACCGCGATCTTCACCGCTTCGCGATGCGCTCGCACGATGCGCCGATCGCCTGCTAGCAGCGCGACGATCGAAACAGACTTTGGCGGTGAGAATGTGAAGTCAAAGAAGACGCGCCTATTGGCCGTGCTGTGTTCGGTGTCGGCTCCTACATTCTCGATCCGCGTCTCGTTCTGCCGTTGCGTAAGACGTTCACCGTTTTTCGGATGAGCATTTTCACACAGAGCTACGAACTCATCTCGCTGGACGCAACCGCTCAGTCCGAGCATCTCTGCACCGACGCCGATCCACTCGCCCGATACCTGTTCTGCCTCGGTGTAGTAATCTCCGATCGCGAGATGCTCCTCGAAATACGACTTCGCGTTTTTCAAATTCGTCTGCTTCTTTGGCGACAACATGCGCACAACGTCTAGCGCCTAGTCGGATCAACGTTGCTCCAGCGGTAGAGCCGAAGTGTCGCTTAATGCTGCGAGCCTGAACGGGTGACGAAATCGCTTCACCAGGTTTGCCCATGGAAGGGACCATGGGCTTTGGAGGTTTGACGCCCTACCCCTTAGCCAAGCTAAGGAACTTCCGGCTGATCGCTGACTCGTTGCTGACCGCATGAGCGACTCCGTCGACATCGCAGCACGCACGCAGCGCTTCAACGACGCAGCGCGCACTTTCACGCCACCTGCACCGACTCGTCACGCAAAGCTGATGCCACTCAAGGAAGGCATCGTCGAGCTGCGCCAAAAGGGTGCGTCGCTGCGGCTCATCCGCGAGCTGCTCTTAACCGTCGACGTA
>JBBSEO010000084.1:0-8905 GCA_038239645.1 Chthoniobacterales bacterium
AGAATTTCCACCGCCAATGCGCACACCCACGAGTTACTATCAGGCCCTCACCGCGTTCGTGAAGGGTGACGCGGCGCTGGCGCGAAGCCTTTTCGAGAAGGTGCTACCGATCTTCGAACTCAGGGTGCAGGCTCAACCCGACAACCCTAGATTTCTGCGCCACCTCGCAACACTCTACCCTTACCTGGGACGGAACGAGGACGCTCGTCGCTTGAATCGTCGCGCGGCGGAAGTGGACGCGGGAAGCAAGGATGCAGCACACGCGCCGGATGATACGCTGGTTCGGGCCTTGAATTACGCGCGCACCGGTGAGGCGGAAAAAGCGATACCGCTGATCGAACGGCTCCTTACCCAGCCGGACGGACTTATTCTCGCGGAACTGCGTGTGAGCTGGGAGTGGGATCCGCTACGAAGCGATCCGCGCTTCAAAAAAATTCTCGAAAGTCCAGAGCCGAAGACGATTTACTAATTTGGAACTCTCAGGGCAGTTTACAATTAGCAACTGCTTACGCTAGTCTTGGCTGCGGAAACGTCATCGGATTTTGAGCTGGAAATCGCCCATGTCCTGTTCATGGACATCGTGGGTTACTCCAAGCTTCTGACTGACCGCCAACGCGAGCTCCTAAATACGCTCAACAAGATTGTGCGCGAGACAAAGCACTTCCAACAAGCCGAAGCGGCGAAGAAGCTTATTCGATTGCCGACCGGCGACGGAATGGCGCTGGCCTTTTTTACTAACCCGGAAACGCCTTTGCTATGCGCGATCGAGATAAGTAAGAGGGTGAAGGATCATCCCGATCTTCCGTTACGAATAGGCCTGCATAGTGGCCCGGTTAGCGGCGTCAAGGATGTGAACAATCGCTCGAATGTCGCCGGCGCGGGAATCAACCTGGCGCAGCGGGTGATGGATTGCGGCGACGCCGGTCACATCCTCTTGTCACAACGTCTCGCCGACGACCTGGGGCAGTTCGCCCGATGGGAACCACACCTTCATCCTCTCGGCGAAGTCGAAGTCAAACATGGCCTCAAGATCCCGGTGGTAAATTTCTACACCGACCTAGTAGGAACCTCCGCCATCCCGGAAAAGCTTAAAAGAGCTACGGCAGAGCGGAGCGCGGGTGAAAAGCGCACGACGGTAGCGCATCGCCAAAGAATTGCCGTTCTTCTCCTCGCACTCACGGCCGCGCTCGCAATTGGCGCTGCCTTCTTCCTCCATTCCTACCGCGTGGCGCCGAAGCTAACTGCGGGCGAGACGATTCCTATCCCGGAGAGAAGCATCGCGGTTCTTCCGTTTCAGAACCTGAGCGCGGAAAAAGATGACGCGTATTTCGCCGATGGCATCCAGGACGATGTTCTAACGAGTCTCGGCAAGATAAAGGATCTCACCGTCATCGCGCGCGCCTCGGTCATGACCTATCGCAGCGAAGCCGCCGCCGGGAAACTACGGGAAATCGGAACCATGCTCCGGGTGGCGCATGTCCTGCAGGGAAGTGTTCGCCGCGCGGCCGATCAGGTCGTCATTAACGTGCAGCTCGTCGACACGCGTGACGACCGGCAAATCTGGGCGGAGCGTTACGAACGCACCCTGACCAACACGCTCTCGTTGCAAGGCGAAGTGGCGCTTGAAATCGCACACCAATTGCAGGCGACGCTGACCCCCGGCGAAAGGAGCGTTGTCGCGACGAAGCCGACCGAGAACCCGGCGGCTTATCTTTTTTACCTCCGGGCTCGGGAGATGGAACTTCGGCTTCTCACTTCGGAGATCGATCCGAAAGAGATAGTAAAACTTTATCAACAAGCCATCGACCTCGACCCTAAGTTCGCGCTGGCGCGGGCCCGACTGTCGATCCGGTTGAGCTTCGTCTCATCGGGAACTGATAGTGATCCAATCCAAAGTGCCAGGGCCCTTGCAGAAGCTCGGGAAGCCTCGCGCCTCCGACCGGAAATGGGCGAGGCCAGGCTGGCACTTGGCACCTACTATTGGAGCGCCAACGATTCCGATCGCGCTCTTGCCGAACTGACAGAAGCGGAAAAGATGCTACCGAACTCTTCTGAGGTCTGGCAGATTCGCGCAACCGTTTATCGAAAACAAAACAAGATTGGCGAACGAATCGCCGCCTTGCGCCGGGCCGAGACCCTGGACCCACGCGATACCAACGTTCTGCGCATGCTAGCGATGACCCTGCGCGACGTGCGCGACTGGCCCGAAGCCGAACTAACGGGAGAGCGAGTCCGAGCTGTTCTGCATAACTCCCAGCGGCACGGTATCTACGCCCGCGCCTGGGACGAAGTGCGGAGGACCGGAAAGCTGGACCCATTGAAACAAGAGCTCGCCCAGCCCCCCTCCGGCTCAGAGGGCGACTCGCGAGAGCTCCATCTGGCTTTCCAATTCGAGCTCGCGATGCTCGAGCGGGATTTTGATAACGCGCAACGGCTTCTCCACGAGTTGCCCGAAAGTGCCTTCGAGGGCGAGCCTCATCTCAAGACGATGCGAGAAGCGTTGCTGGCAGTGGCGCGCGGGGGTGATCGCGTCGACATCGAGCGCAAGCTCTTGGCCGCGCGAGAAGAGATCGAGAAGGCCAGCGTGGCTTCGTCCAGTGATTACTACGCCTATATCAACCTTGGATTGATCGACGCCTTCCTCGGACGGAAAGATGAAGCTATTCGCGAGGGGCGACGGGCGGTCAAGATCGCAGCGGCCGCTTCGGCGCTGGAAAAGAACGATGCTTCGGCGGGGCTGGCTTTGATCTACGCACGCACCGGTGAAGCTGACCTTGCCCTCCAATTGATCGAACATTTGCTTACGCTTCCAGCCGACCTGACCCAGGACGTAGTCTACAATATGACGGTGACAGAACTGAAGTTCCGCTGGGAGTGGGATCCGCTGCGAAGCGATCCACGATTTCAGAAAATCATCACTAGTCCCGAGCCGAAGACAAATTACCAATAGCGGGCTATTCCATCATCCGTTCGTCCCGTTACCCCTCGCAGCACGCCATTCCAAGCGGGCGGCAAATTGGCTCGCGAGAGCGATTCTTCTTCCGCATGATGCCACGAGCATGAGCGCCGGTTCGGAGAAAGAATCAAAACTGGAACTCGCGCACGTGCTTTTTATCGACATCGTCGGCTATTCCAAGCTGCTGATCACTGAACAGCGCGATCGGCTCGAGACGCTGAAGAAAATTGTTCAGGAAACTTCCCCGGTTCGTGCGAGCAAAGGCAAACGCGACCTCATTCGCCTCCCGACCGGCGACGGCATGGCGCTGGCATTTCGCGGACACCCCGAAGCGCCAGTGGAGTGCGCGCTCGAGATCAGCGAAGCGTTGAAGGCGCATCCGGAACTGCCGCTGCGCATGGGCATTCACAGCGGGCCCGTGCAGGAAGTGCGCGATGTGAACGAACGCGCTAACGTCGCCGGCGCCGGAATCGATCTGGCGCAGCGAGTCATGGATTGCGGCGACGCCGGCCACATCCTTCTTTCGAAACGACTCGCCGACGATCTGGCGCCTTACCCGCGCTGGAGTTCGCATCTGCACGATCTGGGTGACGCCGAGGTAAAGCACGGCGCGCGCGTTCATCTTTTCAATCTCTACACCGAGACCGCGGGTAACCCGGCGCTTCCTACCCGGTTGCCGACAACTCCGCAATCCATGGCGCCAAAATCGTCCGCCCTCTGGCCGAAGCTGGTTGCGCCTGCTGTCGTGTTCCTGCTTTTGGCCGCCGCGGCTTGGTGGTATGCCTCGCGCCCGCGCGCGAAACCTGTGACCGTTGCTGCACCAGTCTCCACGCCTGCGAATACGCCCGCGCCCCGCATCTCTGCCCCGGAAAAAAGCATCGCCGTCCTGCCATTCGAAAATTTGAGCGAGGAGAAAGCCAATGCTTATTTCGCCGACGGCGTGCAGGATGAGATCCTTACTAACCTCGCCAAGATCGCCGACCTAAAAGTCATTAGCCGCACTAGCGTGATGCACTATCGCACCGGCACGGAGCGCAACCTCCGCCAGATCGGCGAGCAACTCGGTGTCGCTCATTTGCTCGAGGGCAGCGTCCAGCGATCCGAAAAAAAAGTCCGGGTGAACGCGCAACTAATCGACGCCCGGACCGATGCGCACCTCTGGGCGGAAACCTACGACCGCGATCTCGCCGATGTCTTCGCCATTCAAAGTGAGATCGCCCAATCCATCGCGACCCAGCTCCAAGCCAGGCTCGCCCCGGCCGAGAAAGCTCTTCTCGGTTCCAAACCAACCGAAAATTCGGACGCCTACCTGCTCTACCTCCAGGCTAACGAGTTAACCCGCGTCGCGGCCTCGAAGCAGGACGCACTCAACGCCGCCGCGCTTTATCAGCAGGCGATCAAGCTTGATCCGAAATTCGCGCTCGCCTACGCGCGCGCCGCCATCTGGAACAGCATGATGTTTGCGGTCGGACGCATCCCAGAACGAAAACAAGAGGCTCGGGCGTTAGTCCAGGCCGCGCAACGTCTCGCCCCGGATCTGGGCGAAGTCCATCTGGCACTCGGTCTCCTTGCTTCGCGACTCGATTCCGATAACGAGAAGGCCCTCGTTGAGCTCCACTACGCGCAATCCTCCCTTCCGAATAATGCGGAGATCTCCGAAATTTCAGGCACGATCTACCGCCGGCAAGGACGATGGCGCGATGCTCTCGCCGCCTTTGCTCGAGCCAGCGAGCTCGATCCTCAGCGCGCTAATTTCAGCCTGGCCGACACCTACCTGCGCCTGCGCGCCTGGGAACCGGCGCGCGCCGCTTACGCCGCCGGCGTCGCCCTCGAGCCGCAGAGTCCTGATGGCTGGCTGGGTCTGACCGAAGTCCAGTTTGTGCAAAGTGGAGATCCGGCCGCGTCGCGCGCCACTCTGGCCCGTCTTCCCCCCGCCATCCGCGGCAAACCGTTCATTTCCGACGCGATCTGGCGTTACGCCATGATGATGAAAGACTACGACTCAGCCGGGAACGAGCTACCCGACCGGCCCGCTGATGAATTCCCCGCCCTGGAGCCCAAGGAATTTTATCTGGCCTGCATCGCCGCCGCTCAGGGTGACGCGGCTCGCAGCCACGCCCTTCTGCAGAGCGTTCTGCCCATTAACGAGAAAGGCGCTCGTGACAATCCCGAGGACGCCGTCTTTCACGAACACCTCGCCACCGTCTATGCTTTGCTCGGGCGCAAAGATGAGGCCGTGCGCGAGGCGCAACGCGCCGTCGAGCTGACCCCCGCGGGCATCGACGCCGTGAAGCGGCCGATCCGCCTCGCCACCCTCGCCTTCGTCTACTCCCGTTGCGGCGAGGTCGACCGAGCAGTCGATCTCATCGCGCAGCTCCTCACCATGCCGGGAGCCGAACGCATCACTCTCGCCCACCTGCGATTTGGCTGGGAATGGGATCCGTTGCGGAAGGACCCGCGCTTCCAGAAAATCCTCGAAGGGCCAGAGCCAGCGACCATTTATCGTTAGCGACTCGGCGCGCTCGCCTGCACGGCGTTCGAAGGCTCGCGACGACGTCCTCGCACCTCGTAACGAAGCGCTACCGTGCCGCTCTGGTAGGCTTTGATCTCCGTCAGGTGGAGGGCTACATCCCGGTCGAGCTTCTCGAAGAATGGGATCCCTTCCCCAATCAGGATCGGCAGAAGCGAATAACGCACTTCGTTCGCGAGCCCGAGGCGGAGGCACTCCCCCCGAGACGACGCCGCCCCCGACAAACCAGATACTACCGAACCTCGGCCGCAACCGCTCATTCACGAACTGCGCCAGATCCCCGGAGTAGAACTCGATTGTCTCCCGCGTCCGCGGCAGTTCGCGATGAGTAAGAACGAAAGTGGGCTTGTCACCGTACGGCCAACCGAATCCCTTCGACTCGAAACCCAGCGCCGTCTCATAGGTGCGCGATCCCATCACGTAGCAGTCGATCGTCTTGCGGAACGCCTCGACGAACGCCGCGTCCATCGTTTCCCCGCCGGCGAATTCGTCCGCAGTCTCCATCCAATCGACGCTCCCGTCCTTTCGCGCGATGAAGCCGTCGAGGCTCGCCGCCATGTGGATCGTTACCTTTGATTCCGTCTTGGCCATTGTTCTTCGTCGTTAACCAAAATCCAGGCGGTTGGTTCATGACCGCTGGTGACGGTCGAACAAAAATAAAATCGGCCTCCGATCCAGAGTAAAACGCTCTTCGACCAATGGCCCGCCGACTTCAGTTCCGCTCAAGCAATCTCCCGCTCGTTCTCCAGTCGCTCCTGGTAAAGTTCGCTCCAGCGATTTTGATTCATCGCACACATCGAAACCGCTTCCCATTCGCCCGTGGCGCGATTTTTCACCGCGCCTTTGAAAACGCAGGCATCGAGGCGCCTTTGCGTCACGGGATCGTTCGCGGCGTTCGCGACGCGAGCTGCATCCATAAAATTATGGGTGCCGATGTTGATCGTGTGCGCCTGCCCGAGCAGCAGCGCACGCACGAACTCGAAGGGGATTTTTCGCGAAACCACCAGCAGAATCAGCCGGGCCAAGATGCGAATTCCTAATCTGGGATTTTTCGCAAACGCTCCCGCGACGCGATAGGGCACAAGCGATCCCGTGCGCGCGTCGCCGTCGGTCGTCATGGTCGACAGCGCGCCCATTTTTTCCAGGACCTCGGCCAACAACTCGCGCGTCTCAACATCGGGCGGAAGCAGCGGCAGGCGATGATTGTTCCTGGCGTTGATCAATAAGGAGGCGCCTTGATTGCAATCGGGATGTCCGCCGATGAACGCGCTACCATCAATCGCCCAGCCGATTCCTTCGAAAAAATGGTGCGCCCGGTGTCGGCTTCGGGTTGGAAACTCAGAATGCGCCAGATACGTGTCCGCCGCGGATCAGCAAGAAACCAGCGGACGATCTCAGGCACAAATTCGAGATTCCGTTCCGTGACGGTGCAATTGTGGGCGAGTTCGAGCGACAGGCCGGTGCGAGCACGCAGATCGAGCGCGAGCTGGGTGAACGATTCGCGCAGCGGATGCAAATCTCCTTCGCGCTTCACGCGTTGAATCGGAAAACCCCGGCGACCGGCCTGTGTCATATCGATGTGGACCGCGCTGGGTGCGTGGTCGGGTCGATAAAGCTCCCCCGCCCCGTAGCACTCGACATTTCTATGTTTTTTGAACCACCGAGGACATCAACCGCCGTCGCCCTCTATCACGTCGCGGCTACTGGATGATGGCAGACTTTGACGAAGCCACGGACCTGCTAATACGCGACGCGCCGCGCGCTCCGCGGCTTCCCGCGCTCCGAGAAATTGCTCGCCCAACTGGGGAACGAGGAAGGGGCTAAATACGAAACTCAGACCGCGCGAGCTCTCGCATTCAAAATGAACGTCGCACGACTGCCATTCTCGCTGCCGATGTCGTCAAATTAGAGCCCCAGCAGCGGGTCGCTCCCCGTTTGACGAAGCGCGCGGTTTCCGGCGCGGTCGCGGGATGTTGTCGTGACGTCAGGCGTTGGCTGGAAGAAACCCTGAAATGCTGAAATAGGGGCAGGAATTTTTCTGAATCCGAAAAGGGCTCGAGGCGCATCTTTTCTATTGAAGCCATGGAAACAACTTATCCTCAAACCCCGCCACCGCCGCCGCCGCCGATCAATGCCCCTGCCCTTACCCATGTGCGTACCTGGTGCGCGCTTTGTCATGCCAGTGCTTTGCTGGGGGTGTTGATTCATTTCCCGGGGCACCTGCTGGCGCCGCTGGTGGTCTGGCTGTTGAAGCGCGACGAGTCGCCGGAGATCGATGCGCACGGGAAGGAAGCGCTCAACTTCCAGATCTCGATGCTGATCTATAATCTGGTGGCGGCGGTATTTTGCCTGGTGCTGGTGGGATTTCTTTTCCTCGCCATCCTCTGGGTGCTGAACGCGGTCTTCGTCATCATCGCGGCGATCGAGGCGAGCGAGGGCCGGCTGTATCGGTATCCGATGACGATCCGCTTCCTGCAATAAGCACTCCGGCGCGGAAAAAACAAAAAGCCGCCGGGAGTGAACCCGGCGGCTTTCGTTTAGAACTGAACTGGAGTTTTAGCCGAGGTCCAGAGCGTCGAGCGTGGGCTCGTCGATCGTAGCCGTGGCGTAGAGTCCGTGGTCTTCCTGATAACCGGTGAGCGCCTGGCGGGTGAGCGGGCCGACGAGGCCGTCGACTTCGCCACGATAGTAGCCCATCTGCTGAAGAGCGGACTGAACTTCCGCGATGACCTGGTCGGGATTGCGGCCGGCGGCACCGACGTAGATCGGACCGTCATACGGATAGTAGGCCGCGGAGTTGTCATAACCCCAGGCCGGATACCAGTAACCACTGTTGAAGTAATAAGCCCCGCCGCCGATGACCTCGACGCGGTTGTAGCGCGAGCGATAGAAGGCCTGGTCGTGCATCTCGGGATGATACGAGCGGTAGACTTCATACTGCGGCCCCTGCCAACCTGCTGCGCCCTGAATGCGATAGCCCTGGTTGAAGGTCACGCTCGGGATCTGTTGAGGAAGAGGTTGAGCGCGGAAGTTCGCCTGCTGGGTCTTGATCACCTGGATGTTGGCACTCTTGCCGTCCTTGCCGACGGTGCCCTGCTGAATTTTCGCGGGGCCGGCCAATCCGGTCTTTCCACCCTGGGTGGTTTGCAAGTTCGCTCCGGTCTGGGCGTTGGTGGCGGGCTGCGCATTCGCAGCCGGTGCCATCGCCGGTGTCATGGTCGGCTGGTTGGCCCTGGCATTCATCTTCTCGGCTTTGCGCTCGGCCTTATTGCCGTGCTTACTGTTGCCGTTGGCCATGTTGGTCTGCTCGGCGGCGACACTCGCGCCTGGTGAGGCGGCGGTGGCGGCGGCTTCGTTACGAGCGGCGCGTTCGCGCTTGTTGTGCTTGCCACGCATCGGCTCGTTGCCGTTTGCGTTCG
>JBBSEO010000085.1:0-8884 GCA_038239645.1 Chthoniobacterales bacterium
CGAAAATATCGCCGCTGTTGATGAAGTGGTGAAAGAACTGGGCGCTTCCGGCAAACAGACGCTGATGGTTTTCAACAAGATCGACGCCCTGGCGAATCCGGAACTGACCGATGTTTATCGCAAGCGTTTTTCGAACAGCGTCGCGATCTCGGCCCGGACCGGCGCCGGGATCGATCAGTTCGTGGGCGCGCTGGAAAAATTGCTCGGGTCCTGGCGCATGCGGTCGCACTTTCGCGTCCCGCTGAGTGAATCAAACCTGATCGCGGAAACGCATCGCGTCGGACACGTCCTCGATTTGCGCTACGACGGCGAGTTCGCTGTCATCACCGCGCACGTCCCGCCTGCGCTCGAGCAGAAGCTGAGGGCGTTTGCATTTCGGCCCGGGGAAATCCAACGATGAATGTGGCCGCGACACATGATCAGCCCGAGTCGCCGATGATGGAACGGTTGCGCGCGTGGCAGGAAAAAGCGACGGCGCGCTTCGGGCTCGATTCGCGACCGACCATTCGCAAGGTCGTCATCGCCGTGATCGGATTCACCGTCCTGCTCATCGGAATCATCATGATCGCGCTGCCCGGCCCGGCCGTGATCGTCATTCCGGTCGGACTCGCCATTCTGGCCACGGAGTTTGCCTGGGCCCGTCGCATCATGCGCCGGGGGAGCGTTTTCGTCGCGCGCGTGCGCGAGCGCTGGAAAAAATAACGCGATGACCGTGGGCGAGAGGGCGGCTGCGCTCGTGCGCCGCTTCAGCGAAGTTTATCCGGACGCGCATTGTGAGCTGGATTTCAAAAATCCGCTCCAACTTCTGGTCGCGACCATTCTTAGTGCGCAATGCACGGATCGGCGGGTGAATCTGGTCACGCCGGCGTTGTTCAAAAAATTTCCGGATGCCGCCGCCTACGCCCGGGCCAAACCAGCAGCGGTGGAAGAGGCGATTCGCTCGACCGGATTTTTTCGGAGCAAAGCGAAGAGCATCCAGGGAGCGAATCGCGCGCTGGTCGCGGAACACCACGGCAAAGTTCCGTCCGAAATGGAAGCGCTGGTGGCGCTCCCGGGCGTCGGCCGGAAGACAGCCAACGTCGTCCTCGGCAACGCGTTTGAGAAAAACGAAGGCGTCGTCGTCGACACCCATGTGATGCGGTTATCGCAACGGCTACGGCTGAGCAAGGCGACCGATCCGGAGAAAATCGAGCGCGACCTGATGAAGATTATTCCGCGCGCGAAATGGACAATCGGGAGCCACTGGCTCATCTGGCACGGCCGCCGGCGCTGTTTCGCGCGGAAGCCGGATTGCCGGAATTGTGAAGTTTTCGCGCTCTGCCCCAGCGGCAAAACCCTGGTGCGGAAGGGCGAGGCACGGGCGGTCGACCCGGCTCCGGCGAAGAGCGGCGCGACCTAGGGCGTTGCTTTCGCGGTCATTTTCGGAAATAGTTCCGCTTTCCGCCATGCAACAGGTCACCGCGTTTTCCAACCCGGCGGCGGTCCCGACCGTCCCGCGAACGGCGCGCCCAAATCTTTGGATCCTGAACAGTTGGCGTGACCTGATCCTCTACGTCGGGACGCCGCTCTTGCTTCTGCCGGTCTTTGCCCTGGCGCAGGCGCGCTGGAGCCCGATGAATATTTATCTCTTCGTCGCCGCTTTCGGCGCCATGGGCCATCATTTGCCCGGAATGATTCGCGCCTACGGCGATCGCGCATTATTCCACCGCTTCCGCTGGCGCTTCACCATCGCGCCGCTCTTCCTTTTGGTGACCTGCGTGGCCTTCTACTGGTGGGATTTGAAAGGGATTATCCTGGTCGTTTTCTTCTGGGGCGTCTGGCACGGCATGATGCAGACCTACGGATTCTGTCGCATCTACGACGCCAAAACCGGCTCGTTCGCCGCGCTCAGCCGCAGGCTCGATTTTGCCCTTTGCCTGACCTGGTTTGCGGCCGCGATTTTTCTTTCCACACCGCGCATGGGCGACACCCTTGGAGCCTATTACGCCAGTGGCGGCCCATTCGTCCCGAACTGGCTGCTGCACCTTTTTCAGCGATCGCTCACCGTCGGGGCCATCGTCGTCACCGTTCTTTTCCTGGCCAATTTCATCTGGGGCTGGACGCATCAACGCCGCGCCAATCCGGTCAAAATCGCCCTGCTCGCCACGAGCATTACTTTTTGGTTCTACTGCAACAACCTCGTCTCCAGCCTCCTCGTCGGCATCGCGCTTTTCGAAGTTTTCCACGACGTGCAATACCTCTCGCTCGTCTGGATCTACAACCGTAATCGCGTGGAAAAAGACTCGAGCATTGGCGGGTTTATGCGCTTCGTTTTCCGGCGCAGCGGCGCGCTCATCGGTCTCTATCTCGGCCTCATTTTTGCCTACGGCTCCCTCGCCTTTTTCAATTCCCGCATCGAGGCGAACACGATCAAGCGCCTCCTCACCGGCCTCGTGGCTGCTTCATCGCTGCTTCATTTTTATTACGACGGTTTCATCTGGAAAATGCGCGAGAGTTCGACGCGACAGTCGCTCGGAATTTCGGGCGGGACGGCGGAAATTTTGCCCCGCGGAATTCTCAGTGGCTGGTTTTTGCACGGGGCGAAATGGGCGGCCGCGTTTGTTCTGCCGCTGAGCGCGCTCTGGTTTTTTCAGCTGCACACCAGTGTGCCGATTGCGACGCGGCAGGCACGGCTCGTCCAGAACCTCCCGGCGAACGCCAACGCGCATTTCGATTACGGCGGCTCGCTCTGGAAAGATCAGCAGATCGACGCCGCGGCGCACGAATTTCAGGAGA
This sequence comes from Chthoniobacterales bacterium, assembly GCA_038239645.1. Lineage (GTDB taxonomy): Bacteria > Verrucomicrobiota > Verrucomicrobiia > Chthoniobacterales > UBA10450 > AV69. Next base: position 2,776 of record JBBSEO010000085.1, read on the forward strand.
CGATTCGCCTCGATCCGAAAAATGCTGAAGCCCACAGCGCCCTCGCGGTGCTTTGGCAGGGGCAATCCAAATTCGACGCCGCGGCGGCTGAATTTAAGCAGTCCCTCGCCCTTGACCCGAACAGCGTGGATACGCACTATGATTATTCCAACACGCTGACAAGGCTGGGCCAAGCGGAAGAGGCGAATCAGCACATCGATGCCGCTCTGGCCTTGAATCCGCAGTTTGCGCCCGCCCTTTATCAACGCGCCGCGCGACTGGTGGCTCAGAACAAACTGGACCAGGCCGTGTCCGACCTTCGCCTCGCCGTTGCCAAAGATCCCGGCTACAGCGAGGCGCACCTTTTCCTGGCGAATCTTTTGATCGCGACTGAGGATTACAAAACTGCGCAAACCGAATATCGGGCTGTGCTCGGCTTGGAACCGAAGAAAGCCGAAGCGATGAACGGTCTCGGCGTCGCCTTTTTGAGGCAGGGACAAATCAGTCAGGCCATCGCCTGTTTCGATCAAGCCCTGCGCGTTGATCCCGCCTTTGCTCCCGCGGAGGAAAATCTGCAGCTGGCGCGCGCAAGCGACAGGTTTTCCGCACGGCGCCCGTGAGCGCGGCCGGCGGCGTTCACGTCGATCTCGACGGCGCCTGGCCCCACCTGCCATTGCCCCGTGTCGACGTTCGCGAATGGGGACCGAAGCTTCGCTTTTCTGCTCCGCCGAAATTGATCGCCGCATTTCGCGACAAAATTTTGCCGGAGTTGTCGCCGTTCGTCGTCGTCGGTTCTGGCGATTTTCATCATTTGAGCGGCGTCTGGCTGCAACGCTTCCACGAACCGTTCGTCTTGGTTTCGTTCGACAATCATCCGGACTGGGACGTCCGTCCGCCGCGCTGGGGCTGCGGCGGCTGGATCAATCGCGCGCTCGAACTATCGGCGGTGCACCGGGTGGAAGTTTGGGGCTGCGGAAATTTCGAGTGCTGGTGGCCGGGCCGAATCTGGCGCAATCGGCTCGCGACCGGGTCGGGGCGACTGCGGGTCCACGCCTGGGCAGAGGGACGGCCGGCACGAGACCAACAGAATCGCATCGCCATTCTGCGCGCGAACTGGCGCGAGAAATTTCAGGTTTTCGCGGACGGGATCGCCGGCGCCAACCTTTACATCACGATCGACCTCGACTGTCTTGCGCCGGAATTTGCCTGTACTAATTGGGAAAATGGAACGTTCACCCTCGATGACTTGGTGTGGGCGCTCGCTCGTCTTCGCGCAAAAGCGAACGTGATCGGCGGTGACCTTTGCGGCGCCTATTCGCCTCCCACCTATGCGCGGCGAAAACAGCGCTTCGCCTCAGAGATGGATCATCCGAAAATCGCGCTCCCGCCGGCCGACCAAATCGCCGCGATAAATTTGGCGGCGTTCGCCGCGCTGTGGCCGCGGCTAACTGAGTGAAACCAGCGCAACACCGCGCTGATCAAAAGAGAGCCAATGATCAGCCGCGGAGTAATCTTTGCGTGCAGAATAATGGCGGCTAGGACGCAGATAACGATCACGCTCAACCCTTGAAACGGGTGGAGATAACTCAGCTCGAAATCCTGTAGCAGCCCGAGCGTGATAAAGAACGAAATCGTCATTGCGACCAGTCCGACGCTGAAAACTTTCAGAAACCGCCGGCCCCAGAGTTCGCTTTCCATCGCGCGCTTGAGGAAGAGTTGCCCGACGATGAAAATGCCCGCGAGAACGAGAACGCACCGGATTGGTCCCGGTCGCGCTGGAAGAGGACGCCATCGGCTCTTTTAGGGAATTGCGAAAGCGAGAAGGTTGCGGGAAGTAGATTTCACGCCAAGTCGGCGGCGTTCGGAAATTTGCGCAGGATCGGATCGTGCCGGGTCGGTTCGAGGAGGCGGACGATCCGGCCAAAAATCGGATTCAGCCAGGCCGTCGTGTGCCGAACATAGAGATCGAGGGGCGCAAGTTCGCACCCAAGATGCAACTTCGGATCGTAATTCAGCGGGCTGCTGCAATAGAACGCGAGTTGGTGCTCAATCGCCCAGCTTAGGATGTCCTTGATCGTGTAGAAATACAGACTGAGAGCGTGCGCATGCACGTAATCAAGTCCGAGGTATTCGTCGTAAAGCGTGCCGTCGTGAACGAGGCAAATACTGAAGGCGACGAGGTGGCCTTCAAGGCGCCAGAGAAAAAACCGAACGCGATCGGGCATTTTCTGGCCCAGTTGCGCGAGGTAATCCTTGCTCAGCACTTCGAACTTCATCGGTGAGCGCTGATGGACCGCGAGGTAGAGCGGATAGGCTTCGTCGACGTAAGGCGTGAGATCAGTCGTAACCTCCAGCGATAATTGCGCGGAGCGCTCGGTCTTGCGAAATTTTCGGCGCAAACTTTTCCGCGTGCCATAGCTGAGATGAGCGAGATAGTCGTCGAAGTTGCGAAAATTTTGCAGCGCCAGGCGAGTCATCGGCATGCTGGGAACGCGCTCGAAACCGTTCCGCGAAAAAGCAGAGAGCGTCTCGCGATAGCGGGAGGAGAAATCCTTCAAGACGATGAGCGAAGCCCGCTGCGACCGGGCTACGGCCGGAAGCACTTGGTGCAGCGCTTCCGCCACCCACGCCGAATCCTCCGCGACGGGGCCGAGGTGACCCTCCCCTGCGGCGCAGCCGACCATGAGCACTCGCATGGTCAGAAAGCGGGGGAATTTTCCGCGGACCGCATCGACCGCGCGACGCAAAGTCCCGGGAATTCCCTCGACCATATTCTGCTGGACGAGCAAGAACGGTTGAATCCCGCGGACGGCACCCGCGTCATCGCGCAGGACCAGATAATGAAACGCGAAATCGTTCTCGAGCGTTTGCTCGACGATCTCGTAATAGCGCGAATCCTTGCATTGCTCGCGAAAGAGCGCCCGCCATTCCGGCAACTCGCGCACAGTCGTGCCGGAAACGACGACAGCGCTTCCGCCAGGAAACGAAAAGGAAGGAGACATCAGGCGCTCCGAATTTATGAAAGCTCGCTCCCGGCCTCAACCACCGGAGGTCGGGCAGGGTCCGACAGCCCTTCTTCCCTTTCCATTTGGACGTGCAATGGACCCGATCGGACATGCAGGTCGCGCTGGGGAAATGGGATCTCGATTTTCCTTTCCCAAAATTTTCGCGCAATTGCGAAATTGAGGTCACTGCGAAAACGCCGCGGCTTGTGACTCATCTCCGCACTCCAGACGACGAGTTCGACCTCAATGGCACTGTCGCCGAATTTTTCGAGAAAGACGGAGGGGGCCGGCTCGGTCAGGACATGCGAATTCTCGCGCGCGACCTCGAGCAGGGCCTCGCGGACGCGATCCAAATTGCTGCCGTAGGCCACGCCGACCGGGAGACGAAAACGAACGCGGCGGTCGCCGTAGGTCCAGTTCGTGACCGGCGAGTCGATGAATTTCGTGTTTGGCACGATCATCGAGATATTGTCGTTGGTGACGACGACGGTGCTGCGCGCCCGGATTTCCTGAATCTGCCCGGTCACCCCCGCGACTTCGATTCGATCGCCGATTTTGATCGGCCGCTCTGCCAGGATGACGAGGCCGCTGATGAAATTGCTCGTGATATTTTGCAGGCCGAAGCCGACGCCGACGCCGAGCGCGCCGGCGAAAACGGTGAGCGTGCCGAGGTGAAATCCGGCGTTATCGAGCACGATGAAAATGCCGGCGATGAGGACGACATTACTCACGATCTGCGAGATAAAATATTGCAGCGAGCGATCGAGCCCGCTGTGCACGAGAAATCGGTCGAAAAGGTATTTTCGCGTCCGGCCCGAGAGCCAGAAGACCGCCAGCAGCAGGCCGGCGAGAAGGAAGATCTGGACGAGGGTAAGCGAAACGCCCGGCAGCGGCTGCGTCCAGGCCAGCGGAATACCGGCGAAGTTGATCGCGGTGACGCCAAAAAAGATCAGCGCGGCAAGGCTCAGGACGGTCGGAACGAGCGCGGCAAACGTTTTGCCGAGCTTGAGACGGGTGAGCAGACGGCGGAACCAGTCGGACTGGAAAAATCTGGCCACGACCAAACCGGCGCCGAAGAGCACGACAAAGGCAAAAAGGCCGGCGGCGGTGATCTGGTGCCCGCTCAGGCGAAAGAGAGCGGGGTTGGGGAAATTCATCGCTTTCACCTTACTCTAAAATGGAAAAACACGGCCGCAGCCGTGTTTTTCCAAAAACCGATGAAGGGACGATCTAGGCCGCGCCACTGGCGCCTTCGCCTTTGTTCGCGCGCTCTTCAATATACTTGGTAACGTCGCCGACGGTCTGCAGTTTCTCCGCGTCTTCATCCGGCACTTCGACCGAGAATTCCTCTTCAAAAGCCATTACCAGTTCCACGATATCGAGTGAGTCAGCGCCCAAATCTTCAATAAAAGAAGCCTGCGGTGTCACCTGCTCCGGATTCACCCCGAGCTGCTCGACGATGATGTCCTTAACTTTCTCTTCGATAGATTTGTCGGCCATAAAAATTGGGTTTTCTTCCGCGGCTGCACGAACTTCTCGCGCGCAGGCTGCTTAGTAAAACAATTCAGATTGTTGTCAATCATTTCCGAGCCAGCGCGCGCTTCTGCGGGTTTACTTCTCCAACCGATGCGGTAGAGGAATGACATGCCGGCTGCCAGCGAACCGATGCTTGATTTGATCGACTTAAAATTTCTCCCCGCCTGGGTGCGGGAGGAGGAAGGTGCGGCGCCGTATGCGGATTTCGAAGGTGAAGATCCGGGCTCAGCTCCCGACCGCCGGCGCCATTTTGACCGCGACCGGGGAGACCGCGGGCCGCGGCGAGATCGTCCTCCGCGCGGCCGTGAAGAACGCGGCGGCGGCCGCAAGACTCAGCGCGGTCCCGGGGATCGACGCGGAGCGGGCGAGAGTGGACCTCGTGGCCGCGATGATCGGCGTCCTTCCATGCCCGGCGCGAGAATGGAAGCGCCAGTTACTTTGCCTGGACTCACGGTGCGCTTCCTCCCGGAGGAAGCCGCGCTCGAGAATGTGATGGCGCAGATCAAGGAGGGAACGGCGGCATTTTCCGTCTACGCGCTCGCCCGCCTTTTTCTCCAAAAACCCGAGCGCTACGACGTGAGGGTGGCGGCGGCCGAAGATCAGGCTCCGATTTTCCGTTTGGGTGAGGCCGGTCCGGTCAGCATGGACCGAGGCGTTCTCGAAAGCGCCGCCTTCCGCACTCTGCGCGATCAATTTTACCAGAGCGAAGTGACTACGGCCGAACCGGTAAAGGGAAATTTCACCAGCGTAGCGCGCGAACGAACGACCGGCACGCTGCTCGGTCCGACCAATTACCACGGCTACCAGCCTCAACTGCGCAAGTTGTATGAGCAGCGTTTTCGCCGCCGGCTGAGCTTCCCGGAATTTCAACGGCAAATCGAGATTGTCGCCGATCCGGCGCTGGTTGAGCAGTGGAAAGAAGAGGTCCGGAAATCGACCAGCTTTACCACCCGAGATGCGGAAACGCCCCTAACGTTTACCTCGGAAACAGAGGCTGAGCGGCACTTCCGCGACAATCATCTTTCAAACCAAATCCAGGAAACGCGCGAGGCGGTGATCGACGGCGTGACCAGCCGAAATTTGCGCGATCGTGGCATCGCCCGGTTGATCGAAAACTTTTGGGCTTCGGAAGTCCGGTCGCCCTCGAACATGATGCAGGAATTGACCGCGAAGTTTCGCACCGGCGGGCTTCATATTTTCCGGCACCGGCGCGGAATGCTCTTTGTTTCTCCGATCCGCCCGAAGGCGATTGAGGAAGGAGCGGTGTCCGAGTCCGTGCGCAGGATCCTGGAGCTAATCAAAGAAACGCCGCGGATTCGGCGAAAGGATTTGGCCGATAAATTGATCGCGCCGGAGACGAACCCGGACGAATCGTCGAAGGCCAGAATGGCGCTCGCGTCAGACCTGCGCTTTCTCGTCCGCGAAGGTCACGTCGTCGAGTTCAACGATGGCACGCTCGATTCGCCTCGAGTGAAGCCACCAAAGCCGGAAGGTGACGCTGCGGCGCCCGCACCCGCGGCCGTGGCGGAATCAGCGCACGTCGAGCCAGCGGCGGTTGCCCCCGGCGAGAACACGGACAATCACTCGCC
>JBBSEO010000086.1:0-8861 GCA_038239645.1 Chthoniobacterales bacterium
ATGTAAGGTTTGCCGTAGGGATCCTTGGGCGGCTCACTCATGAGCTGGGTCCACCGAGTTGGCTTCGGCTCGGTGGTCGGCTGGACGGAAAGCGCCTGAAGTCCCTGATCGGTCGTCGGAAAAAATCCGTTCAAGGTCTCGTAAAGTTTCAGCTGGGTGTTGAGCGCCTGAATATCTGTTTGCACCACCACTTTCTTGCTGACCTCAACGTTGCCCGCGAGCCGGTAAATCGCGGCGCCCATCAGGACGGCGATGATCGTCACGACCAGCATGATTTCGAGCAAGGTGAAGGCTCGTTCTTTTGTTCGCATCGACAGGTTAGACATCGGTTTACGGTTGCGGTTTCAAAATATAATCAGATTTATCCCAAAGATACTTGAGTTGAATCTGGGTGGCGCGGATGACTGAGGTGCTGGCGTTTCGGCCGTTCATGATCGCGATTTCATTGGCGCCGGTTTGCAGAAGACCCGCTGGAACGACGATCTGGGCGCGGACCCAGCCGGTATATTGGAATCGCATTTCATTCGTCAGCGCGCGCATCTCGCCGCGATAACCGGGGTCGGCCAGACCCGGCAAAATCAGCGACGCGACGCCCGCGCCGTGGCCGTTGACGGTGATTTCAGGTGGCGAATCGATCCGCGGTCCCGCGATCTCAAAACTAACGAGTGCGAGAAGCGGTGCCGCTTCCAGCTCGAAATTGAACAGGGCCGCCTGGTCGCTGGTGCCACCGATGCGAACCGACTCGGCCGCAAGCGACGCCGTGACCGTTCCGAATTTTTCGGCATCCTGCGCGGGCGTCGACAAACCGGTCGCGGCCGCGAACGGTTGCGGGACGCTCTCCTGGGCGCTCGCATCGGGCGCGTGCACGAGTTCGCTGCTGGTCATCCATTGCAGGAAAGCCCCGCGCACCTCGCTCCCATCGCCGGGCGACTCGATGTCAATCGTGCTCGCGCTGTGCATCGGCACCATGACCGAAGCCGAATTGTCCACTTCACTTCCTGTCCCGAGAGGGCCGGAGCGAATCAACTGCGAGCCCGATTCGTCCCATGCGGTCAGGGAAGGATGCGAATGGCCGCGATCGAAAAAGAAAAGCCGCACGAAGAGGACGTGGTAATTGCCGACAGGCCGATCCACCCGGATGCGGAAAACGGCCGCCGCCGGCGTCGCATCGGTTTTGCCCGTCGCATCGAGTTTGACCGATTCCACCCACGCCGGGGCCGACTGAATCGAGCGGTTGTTCGTTGTTTGCCGGAGATCAAGCCACGCGCTCTCCGGGATCTGCGCGAAGGAGTGCTTGCCGCTGGGTGCGGGCAACCCGGACGAAAACGCGACCTGCGCCGTCACCGTCCGCGCCGTCAGTAAAACCAACAACAGGCCAAGGGGAACTCGCACAAGGTCAGTTTTTATCCTATCGGCCACGCAACTGCAAACTATGTGTCATTTCGAAAACTGCCGACAAAATACTGTAGACGACAAAGCCGACGACGATCGCGATCAGCACAATGATGACGGGTGCAATCAGCGATGACGTAATCGTGACGGTTCGATCGAGCTCGCGTTCGTAGACGTCGGCGATCGTCTGCATCGTTTGCGCGAAATGCCCCGTCTGTTCTCCGACCGCCATCATGTCAGTCAGCATTTCTGGAAAAACTTTTTCGGCGGCGAGCGCATTCGAGAGCGTCGCGCCATCGACCACGGCACGGCGAACCGTGACCAGTTTTTCTTCGACGAATCGGTTGTCGGCGATCTCGCTCACCAAATCGAGCGCACGGAGGAGGGGAATCCCATTTTCCGTTAGAGTGCCGAGCGTACGGGAAAATTGCGCGTAGTAACGATGGCGAACGACGCGTCCGTAGCCGGGAATACGAAGGCGAAATTGATCCCAGGCCAGCCGCCCCTCGCCGGTGCGCACGAACGCGCGCCATCCCGCGACCGCCCCCACCAGCACGAGCGCGAGCAGCCACCAGTAGGTGGTGATGAGATGGTGCACGCTCATGAGCAGGCGTGTGGGCAACGGCAGCGCACCCCCGTTTTGCGACATGAATTGCGTCAACTGCGGCACCATGAAGGTGATGAAAACAGTGATCAGCGCGATGCCCGCCACGGCGAGGAAGGCGGGATAGATCAGGGCTTGTTGCACGCGATCGCGCAGACTTTTCGCCTGCATCAAATGTTTCACCAGGCGAAGTAAAATTTCCGGCAACGCGCCGCTGGCCTCCCCGGCCGCCACGAGGTTGACGTAAAGCGGTAAGAAAATACGAGGGAACTCACGGAGCGCCTGTGAAAAACTCCGCCCATCGACCAACGCCTGGTGCAACGTGCGCGTCATCTCCTGCACGCGCGGATGCTTCAGCCGTTTTTCGAGGACGGACAGTCCTTCATCGAGTGTCATTCCGGCCTGCAGCAAGTGTGCGAGCTGCTCGGTGAAGACGAGCAACTGGCTGTGCGGAATCTTGAGGGCTTTCCCCGGCAGCGCCGGGCTATCTTCCTTCGCGAAGATTTTGAAGGACCGGGCCGGCGAGCGCGCTTTCGCGGAGGGCGTTGCGATAGCGACCGCATCGATCCGTATCGGAATATAATTCTGTTGTTCGATCTGCCGGATGGCCACGGTCCGGTCCGGGCAATTGACGACACCCTCGACCAGGCCGCCTTGCGCGTTGCGTGCTTTGTAAGCGAACTCCGGCATCGACCGAAAGGTATGCCGTCTCTTCTCCGCCGTAAACTGCGCGCCGCTTAGCCCGGCTCGCCGGATTCCAGGTGATAAAGCATCCGCCAAAGCCGATCGGTTTGGCCACGCTCGATCAGTTGTGCGGGACTGGCGCCGTCGAAGGCTGGGTTCGGCTCCTTTAACCAGCGTCCCACTTCGCGTGGTCGCATCAAGCGGCTGAGACCTTCCAGCAGGCGATCCATTTCTGAAAACACTCTTTTCGCCGGTGCCGAGGGCGATTTCCCCGCCGCCCATTCCGCCACGGCCCTGATTGAAAAACCGGTCATGCGGCTGAGGGTTTCCTGCCGTAAACCAAATCGCTTCACCAGGTCGCGCACGGGACTGTAGTCGATGACGCCGACATGGTAAGTCGCCGCCGCTTCGCGAACGCGGGCGGCGCTGGGAGCGTTCGCTCTGGTTTTGCTTCGGTTCTTCTCCTGTTTCATTTCACCATCATATCATGCTCAAAAGAGCTCACAAGCATTTTTGCATGTTTTTATGCATGCACATATTAGGCCTTGGCTTCGATCTTTTCCAGGCTGTCGCCCTCGCAGACTCGGGCCACACTTCTCCGCCGGCGTCGTTCGGGAAAATAGACAAAATTTATTCCCCCAGGAACACGGGCGGACGGCGCGATCATCGCTTCGCTCCCGCGTTCAAATGCCTCGCGCCCGATGGCCTGGCTCAAACTCTCCTTTCCTCGTGCCTGGATTGTGCGCCAATCCTCCAGTTTCAGCTCTTCGCTGAAACCGAGATTTTCCACGATCAGGACCCGTGCCAGTTGGAATTCGATCGCGACCAGCAAGCGCGGATGCACGAACGGATAGTCGATACCGTAATAATCCGCGGTGGCCCGCGATTCTTGGACCGCGACCACATCTTCGGTGCTGCCGTAGACGGCGCAAAACGATCCCGGCGCGTTCCATCGCCCGCCGCAGCGAAAGCTTCCTTCGCCCGAGAGAATCGCCCTGGGTGAAGGATAGGTAAGCGAGGTCACCCGATAGACAATCCCTGCCCATGCTCCCTCCTCGGCTTGCGCGACGATCTTGCCCACCTGCTCGCTCCGGGAATGCATCTTCATCAGGTCTCGATTTGGAGGCGGGGGCGGGAATCGAACCCGCGAATAGCGGTTTTGCAGACCGCGACCTTACCACTTGGCTACCCCGCCTTGAGCGGAGCGAAACTATCGAGGGCCGCCTTCGTCTGTCAATTTGCCAGCCCTGCCGTTCATGGTGCATCAATGAACCGTGGCCGATCTCTCGCACGAGCTCTTCTCCCGCGCGCGCGCTCGCATTCCCGGCGGAGTCAATTCGCCCGTGCGCGCCTTCCGCGCCGTCGCCGGTGAGCCGTTTTTTGTCGAGCGGGCGGAAGGAGCGCATCTCTGGACGGTCGATGGGCGCGACTTAATCGATTACGTCGGAACATGGGGGCCGGCCATTCTCGGTCATGCGCCGCGCGTGGTCGTGGAGGCTGTGACTGCCGCCGCCGCCAAAGGCACGAGCTTCGGCATCCCGAATCGGTTCGAAGTGGAAATGGCCGAGCTCCTCTGCGCGTGGATGCCCGCGATCGAGAAAGTCCGCATGGTCAACAGCGGAACAGAAGCGACGATGTCCTGTCTCCGCCTCGCGCGGGGTTTTACTTGTCGCGACAAGATCATCAAGTTTGCTGGATGCTATCACGGTCACGCCGATGCGTTGCTTGTTGCCGCCGGCAGCGGCGCTCTCACGCACGGACGACCGGACAGCGCCGGCGTGCCGAGCGCGACTGCGGCTGACACGATCGTTCTTCCTTTCAATGATATCGCGGCCGTGCGTTCCGCCTTGCGCGGGAATCCGGGGGCGATCGCCGCGATTATTCTCGAGCCGGTTCCGGCCAACGCTGGTCTGTATTTTCCGCGCGAAGGATTTCTCGAGGATTTGCGCGAGGAATGTTCCCGCCACGGTGTGCTCCTGATTTTTGACGAAGTGATGACCGGGTTTCGCGTTGCGCGCGGCGGCGCGCAGGAATTGTATGGCATCGCGCCCGATCTGACCGCGCTCGGCAAGATTATCGGCGGTGGTTTACCGGTGGGAGCATTCGGCGGCCGCGCCGAGATCATGGATCAACTCTCGCCCGATGGTCCCGTTTATCAGGCCGGCACGCTCTCGGGAAATCCGCTCGCGCTCGCGGCAGGTCTGGCGCAGTTGCGGGAGTTGGAACGAATCGATGGCTGGGAATTACTTGAGCAGCTCGGCGCAGAGTTGACCGCCGCGACCGAATCCGCCGTTCGCCGGGCTGGCCTCACCTGGCATCGGCTGGGATCGATGTTTTGCCTCTATTTTCAAAGCGGTCCGATTTTCGATCTTGCTTCCGCCCAGCAGAGCGATGCCAGGCGATTCGCCGCGTTTTTCCACGCTTGTCTGGGGGAGGGCGTGTATTTTGCGCCCTCGCAGTTCGAAGCTGGCTTCCTTTCCACGGCCCACTCCGCGGCAGATTTGGCGCGCACGGCGCAGATCGTGAGTGACGCATTAAATTCAGCGCGTTAGGTTTGTTCGAAATCGTGGCGAGGGTCCAAATTAGCGCTTGTTGCTGTCTAGTGATTGTCTATCTTTCGTCGAGGTTATGTCGCAGCAACCGGACTCTCCTGTGGTGACCGACGCGGATCTGCTCCAGCGCACGGGCCGGGGCGAGCGGGAGTGCCTCAACGAACTTTATCGGCGCTACGCCGGAGTTCTCATGTCCACCGCGTTTCGCGTCCTCAATAATCGAAAGGACGCGGAGGATGTGCTTCAGGAAGTTTTTGTCCAGATCTGGGAAAAGGCTTCGATCTACGACGTCCGGCGCGGCAAACCTTTGACCTGGGCGATGACGCTGACGCGGAACAAGGCGATCGATCGCCTGCGCCGCGTCCAGCGGCGCAACCGGCTGCGGGAGGATTTGGAAGAGCAGTCGACCACCGCCGATCGCACGGTCGAGGTTGATTCCTCAGACGAAGCGGCGTCGCATGAAGCGCAGGCCATCGTCCGTACCGCCGTCATGCAGCTCTCGGAAAATCAACGCCGCGCGATCGAGATGGCGTTTTTTGCCGGCCTGACCCAAAACGAAATCGCGCAGCGCCTTCACCAGCCGCTCGGCACGATCAAGGCGCGCATCCGGCGCGGCATGATCAAGTTGCGCGGCATCATCGAGCCAAAACTTTAGCCGCTTCGGCTAAAAGTTTTGCGTCGCGTGCTCCCTTCGTCTACGGCTCTCCGCTGTGAGCGCCACCACGGCGGAGCCGATCCGCGCCGTCGCCAAATTCTTCTTCGAGGGCGATCGGAAATTTTTTCTCAAGGGCGTCACTTACGGTCCGTTCCGGCCCGATGGCGAAGGACATTACCTCGGCACTATCGATACGGTGAAGCGGGACCTCGTGCCGATTGTGGCGATGGGCTTGAATGTGGTGCGGATCTATCACGCGCCGCCCCGCTGGTTTCTCGACGCGTGCGCCGAGGCAGGCTTGCGCGTGATGATCACTTTGCCCTGGGCGAAGCACATCGAATTTTTACGGCAGCGGTCGACACGCCGGGAGATTACCCGCTCGATCACGGATGCCGTGCGCGCTCACGCCGGGCACCCCGCGATTTTTGGTTATCTCGTCGGCAACGAGATCGCGCCGCAAATGGTCCGCTGGCTCGGGGTGCGTCGCGTGACCGCGTTCATCGAGGAGATGATCGCGCGTGCCCGTGACATTGATCCGCGACCGCTCTATTCCTACGCGACCTTTCCGCCCACGGAATTTCTCCTGCCGCAGAATGTCGATTTCTACTGCTTCAACGTTTACCTGCACCAACAGCAGGAGTTCGAACGCTACCTTCTGCGACTGCAGAATTTGACCGACGAATATCCGCTCATCCTCGGCGAATTCGGCATGGACACGATTCGCCACTCCGAGGAAGAGCAGGCCGAGATGCTCTCGTGGCACCTCGATAGCGTGATCAAGTGCGGGCTCGCGGGCACGATCTTCTTTTCCTGGACGGACGAATGGTACACCGGCGACCAGGAAGTGACCGATTGGGCTTTTGGCCTCGTCCGGCGTGATCGCACGCCGAAGCAAAGTTATCCCGCCCTCCGCGCTAAATTAGCGCAGCCCGAACCGGCCCTCACGGAGACGCCGTTCGTTTCCATCATCGTCTGTTCCTACAATGGCGGCGCGACCCTGCGGGCCTGCCTGCAATCCCTGGAAGAGATTCATTATCCGAAATTCGAAATCGTTTTGGTCGACGACGGTTCGACCGACAATACCGCGGCGATTGCATCGGAATTTCCCGCCGTTCGTTATTTTCATCAGTCCAATCGCGGCTTGAGCGCAGCGCGCAACGCCGGGGCGGCCGCGGCGCGCGGCGATGTTTTCGCCTACACCGATTCCGATTGCATGGCCGACGTCGATTGGATGCGGTTCCTCGTTGGCACGCTCACCAGCGGCGATTTTGCCGGGGTCGGCGGACCGAATGTTTCGCCGCCCGCGCGCAACTGGATCCAAGCCTGTGTCGCCGCCGCGCCCGGTGGACCGAGTCACGTCCTGCTAACCGATGTCGTCGCCGAACATATTCCAGGCTGTAACATGGCGTTCTGGCGTTGGGCTTTTGAAAATGTCGGCGGTTTTGATCCAGAATATCGGAAGGCGGGCGACGACGTTGATTTTTGCTGGCGGTTGCAGCAGGCGGGCGGCGTGATCGCTTTCAGTCCGGCCGCGATCGTCTGGCACTATCGCCGTTTCACCCTGGGCGCGTTTCGCAAGCAACAGCAGGGCTACGGGGAAGCGGAGTCGCTTCTGCGCTTCAAACATCTCGTTTTTTTCGGGCCAACCGGGACCGCGAAATGGCGTGGCCAGATTTACGGCACACCGCGCTTTAGCTGGTTCATCAATCGTCCCATTATCTATCATGGGATTTTTGCGGACGGCTTCTTCCAATCGATCTATCCCACCCCGCAATCGGAAGTCGCCGCCTACCTCAGCAGCGTGGAATGGTTCGTCCTCACGCTCTTTCTCTTTGGGCTCGGCATTTTTCTGCCCGGGTTGCGGATTCTTCCCTACCTCATGCTCGGCGGAACATTTTGCGTCGCCCTTTCCTACATGGTGCGCGCGAGGATCGAGCCGCGCTTCGATACCATTCCCGCGCGGCTTTTGGTTATGGTTCTCGCTATAACCCAGCCACTCGTCCGCGGTTGGTCGCGGTATTTCACCTGGCTGCATTTCAAACGCACTCCGCGCGCAGTTATCGCCGGGCACGAGAACTTGCCGGAACGGTTGCGCGGCAGCCGGAGCCGGCGCGTTTATTGGAGTGAAGAAGGAAAGGATCGTTCCGCGCTCCTTCAGGAAACGGTGGCGTTGTTAGAAAAAGAAAACTGGCGTTATTCGATCGACACGGGCTGGCAGGAGTGGGATCTGCAAATTTACGGCAACTTCTGGTGGAGCATTATCCTGCGTACGGTCACCGAATATCACGGCGGCCCGAAATGCCTGACGCGCGCGCAGCTCCGTTATCGCCGCGTCATCACGACGCTGATCGCCAACCTGTTCGCGGTCAGTTTGCTGGTCTACCACCTGCTCAGTCATGCCCGCGTGCCGCTCTTTCTCACGATCTTCTACGCCCTGTTTTTGCTTGTTCTTATTCTGCGCGCGCGCCGTTTGAAATCGCGCGTGGCCGAGTTGGTTGACTTCGCTGCTTACACCCTCGGCATGAAACAAATCACGCGGGTCGCGAATCCGACAGCGAAACGCGCCGCGTGAAGGTCCGTTTCTGGCTCGCTCTCATCGCCGAGCTTCTGCTCTTCGCCGCCCTCAATTTGTTCGGCGATTGGACCTCGGAAGCAATGCCCCACAAGTTCGTCGTCGCCGCCATTCTTGCGGGGCTCGCCTACCTCATCGCCGCGAGTGAATTTGGCACCGTCTTCCCGAGCGACGGCGATCAACATCCGCCACGCGCGTCGGCCAAAGTCCTGGGGATATTTTGGGCGGTAACGATCACGCTTCGTCTCCTGGCGTTGCCGCTGCCGCCGTCCGACGAACTCGCGCGCGGCCAGGCCGATGGCCAGTTGCAGCGCGTCCACCTGAACCCCTACTTCACCGCCCCGGCACAAATCACCACCCGCAGTCTGGCGCGGGCGGACGAGCCGACCGCGTTTGCGCCGG